>DATNKA010001122.1:0-6973 GCA_035603655.1 Candidatus Acidiferrales bacterium
GGAAAATGATCGCCGCCTGCCCGTATCCGGCGGTCAGCCATGTGAGCCGCTTCTGCTGGCGCATGATGCTCCACCAGTTGCCGATGATGTGGCTGAAACGTTTGCGGAAGGTGCGGAGCTCGTCGGCCTCACCGTGGTAGAGCGCCACGCCCTCGGCGTTCTCCCGGAAGCGGACGAGGTTGAAACGAAAGTCGGCTTCGTAGCGCTGCTGGTCAAAGTTCAGCCGGACGAGAGGACGCCCGATCCTGTCGGTGAGCCAGGTACCAGCGAGGGCGTACAAAAGCGCTGCCCATACAAGATAGCCCGGCAGCTTCATGGACGAGCCAGGAATTGTAAGTGTCCCGGAGAGTCCCCAGAGAATTGCGACGAACGAAATCAAGGTGACTACCGCGCGCATCCCGCCAATGCCGAGAGTCAAAGTACTGGCGATAAACTGTGGCACATCGTCAGCAATGCGTTGGTCGGGATTGTCGGCCTCACTGGCGGCGAACTGGATGCGATAGTACGCAGCATCGGTCAACCATCCGTGGAGATAGCGCTCGGTGAGCCAGCGTCGCCAGCGAATCTGGAGCATCTGGTTCAGGTAGTACTGATACACGGCGAAAACAATGTAGAGGCCGGCGAGCCAGGAGAACCGAATCAGTTGGTGGAGAAAGATTGTGTAATTTCCTGGCCTGTAGCGCGTCATAGAACGCATTATTCCATTTATTGAGAAGGACATTGATATAGACGATCCCGAGATTAAGAGCGATAACGGCGAGCAGAAGCCCCCACGCGGACCAGCGCTCCTCCGAAAGCCAGTATGGGGAAGTCATGGCCCAAGCGTCGCGAAGGACCTGGCGCAAGCCGGCGATAGCGAACGGCCTTTGCTGATTCGGGCCACTGATCGAAGTTCTGCGACTCAAATCAGCACTCCCGGGTTTGCCTGGGTTCTTGTCATTATCCGACCCGTTTTGAGGAAAACCTGCCTGCGATTGATTGTCGCCCGATGAGGTGACAGTCCGGTTGCCTCGTTCCAGCAGCCGCTCAAACTACCTTCTCCGTTGCAAGCCGCGGTTTGTAGCCCCTTACATAGCCGTAGCTGGCCCAGTATTCGCCCAGGCCGGAGTAAGCATCCTTCGATGCCAATGCGCCGTGGGAGAAAATGATGATCGGAAACTGCCCCGCCGCAAATGGATAATAATTTTGATCGGCATAGTTTTATTGCGCGCGGGATCGTGCACTTCAATGTTCTCGATCGTGAGTACCTTATACGGCCCTGAACTTGAGCTGTATTCGCACCACGCGGGGGATGACCCAAGAGAAAAATGAAAATAACCGCAAGGACTACAATCCAACCCGGCCGATTACAACTCATGACAAACATTCCCTTCAACTTTCCGCAACTACTTGCTGCTGATTTGGTTTCCACCCAGGTTGTTCCTTACGAAAGCGTTCGCGATGCAAGTATTGGTTTCTCCATGGGGTTGATTTCGCATGCGTTATGGCTTATGGGTTGGAGTCCTGGCGTCCGGTGTCGAGACCAGTTTCTCGGCGGCTGCCGGGACGGCGACCGTGCCAGACCGCACGATCTGCCTTGGGGGAATCTTCCGCCCATAAATCTTCTCGTTGGCGCCACCATCAGGGCGGATGGTTGATCCTTCAAGGGCGACACCTGCAAAAGCTCCTCGGGCACGGGAGTAGCTCAAGATGTCCGCCCGCAAGGTAGCGTCGGTCTCCGCGGAGAGGGTCGCGGCCGACCGGGCCAGCGGCAACCGAAGCGTCCGCGCCAAGCTTCACTTTGCTGGCGAGAATTCCGTTCGCGCCGCGCTCATTCATGATCAGGAGGACAAAATCCGTTGCCTCCCCGCCGATTTGGAAGCCAAAGCTGCCGCCCTCAAGAGCCATCATGGTGGGTACACCCCAGCGCCCCTTGAAATCTTGGCCTTGGCGACAGGACATCGCTCCGCGGCCATAACTTCCGCCAACAATGAAGGCCGCTTTCAAGACGGACGGGAAGACAACCACACAATCGGCCTTGTCAAGCAAGTCCTGAGGGATGTCGTCAGGAACATCGAGAATCTCTTTCAACACAATGCCGCTGTTCTTCAGCCGATCCTCATCCTTTTCGTGATCAGCTGCCAAAGCGGACGAGGAAAGACCTGGCAGAGCCACGAATAAAATGCTCATCAGATACGTCGTTAGTTTCTTCATATCGTTTCTCCTTGCGAGCCATTTTCAAGCGACTCATGTCGCGTTCCTCGAAACTGACGCGCCGGCCTCGACGAACAGCGTCCCTTAATTGGAGAGGCCCTACGACGGTGTTATTTTGTATCGATCATCGCAAGAACTCCGTTCGGGGTTACTTTTTCGCCTCCGGAGGAAAATGTGCGAACATTTTCTTCACTTCGTTGTCGAGGTTCTTGGTGTTCTTATCCGGATTATTGGAGAGTGTGTCGCTGGACGAGCCTCGCCAGATTAAGTTCTTGGCCTTGGCGTCAAACAGATCGACGACCAGGGTGCCGACCTGGTAGGTATCAGTTGTCGTCGTTGCCTCCCCGAACCCGCCGAATCCTCTCCAACGCCAACCTCCGCCAAAGCCGTCGTAAAAGGTATTGAGAGTCTGTTGATTCTGCGTGATCTCCATGGCGACAACCGAGACATCGCCACCCGATTCCACCTGGGTCCAGCCTTTGGCGCTGAGGGCTGCATTCACCGCGTCCTTGATGCGGTCGACCATCAGCGGATCTTTGGTTTGAACCTTCTCCCAAGAGTACGTTTTGTATTGCCCGAAGTTTGCGTTGTGATCGTAGTCGGTCTTCACCTGCTGGGCGAATGCTGCCGCAGTCAAGACAAAGAACAGCGCGATTGAAAATGATTTAGTGCTTTGTAGCTTCATGATTTCTCCTTTTAGTTGGTGAAAAGACCTGGCGTGTCGACTCGGTTACTACGGCTGGCCGGCACTCTTGGCTGACAGCGAATGTTTTTCCGCGGTCGCTGCTTTGGCCGTATTTTGTTCAAATTTCGACTGCAGAATCTGCATCTCGGACTTTCGTCCTTCGACCCAGATGGCGCTCAGAAAATCGACGTTGCCGTACTTGTTGAAAGTAACGTCGCTCTGCGCATGAGTAGTATTTGTGGGAGCGACTTCATACTCAACGAAGGCCGAGTGTGAACCGTCGCCGGTTTCGATTAACAAAAGGTTCGAGTCTGCGTCCGGCTGCGTAACTCTATAACTGCCTGCAGGCATCTTCGCGTTCCCCGCGTAGAACGCGGAGGGGGCGTCAAACATCACACTATTGGCGATCTGCGCCATGGCAGGGATAGCGCACAGGACCGACATCAGGCCCATGCCCACAATCAAGTTCTTTAAAGTGTTCATTTTGTTTTCTCCTAAAGTTATTGTGTGTGTGTCCGGGCTTGCCATTCCGACAGGAATGCCGCCGCGACAACCGGGCATGTGCATTAAGAATGCCAAACTTACGAAAAAATCGTGGCAAGTGATTGAATGTAGGAAAAGATAGGAATGCTGCAACCGCAATCAGGTTACGAGAAGCCTGCACTTCTTCTGAATTCTGCGTCCCCCGTCCGACACCAGGTCCGCCAGCGGTCACGCCAAGACAAGGTCCACGCTAGGTGTTTCTCTGCGGTCGCCCTTTCCCTCGCGTTGGATGGAAGTCTTTCCCATGTATTTACAACTTTGGCAGCTGGTTTGGTTTTTTCAGAATGAAAAGAAACACATGCGTTATTCAAAGGTTCTTGCCTTCGCTATTCTGCTCGCCGCTCTGACCGGCATTCCAAGCTCTGCACCCGCGCAGGTCTCGATCAACATCGGCCCCGAACCGGCGTGCCCTTATGGCTACTACGACTACGCGCCATACAACTGCGCTCCGTACGGGTACTACGGGCCCGAGTGGTTCAGCGGTGGCGTATTCATCGGAGCCGGCCAGTGGTTCCACGGTCCGCACGACTTCCACGGTCACGTTGACAACCGCTTCGATCCGCAGCATGGCTACGCTGGTCCAAATCCGGAACACGGCGAGAAGGCCTTTAATCATTTCCACGGAAATGAAGTGCGCGACGGACGCGGTCACGCCGAAGGTGGCCATCGCTAGAGTGTTTCTTTTTTGAGCGTGCCTTTCCACATGAGACGCTGCAGCTTATAGGTCGGACTTTCGCCCTGTTGGTCGTTCTGCTCATCTGAACCTGAACTGGGCGATCGGGCATTCCATACCTCCACAGTTTGCCTCTTGACGAAACACACAAAGCTAACTGTGTTCAAGGGTTCGTACATGAGTGTCATCGGGCGGACACGTCGTCACATGTTGGACGATTCAGGCTTGCATTCCGGTGAGATGGGTGATCGACACATACGCAAAGCGGGTGAAACAGAACGATCTAACCGTTTCTTCCGAGCGAAGAATGTTTGGAAGTGCGACTGCATCACCAAGGATAGGGTGGGACACCGGACTAGAAGAAACCAGTACTTAGGCGTAGTCGGTCGCGCGAAGCTCTCACGACGTGACGTGAACAGGGGTACAGACTACCGGTTCTGGATCCCGCAAGCAGAGATAGCCGCCCCAGAGTGGAAAACGGGGAGGGAGCGCTGATGTGGATTGTTCGCTTTGCCCTAGAGAGGCCATACACATTCGTTATTGTAGCGCTGCTGATTGCGATCTTCGGCGTGGCTTCCATCGCGACGACGCCCACCGACATTCTGCCGGACATCAATATCCCGATCGTCAGCGTGATCTGGACTTACAGCGGCCTCGATGCCGATGACATGTCCAAGCGGATCGTCGGGGTATGCGAGCGCGCGCTCCCAACCAGCGTCAACAACATCCAGTACACCGAATCGCAGTCCTACAGCGGTGTCGGAGTTATTAAGATTCACTTTCAGCCGAATGTTCAGATTGACCTTGCGATTGCGCAAGTAACAGCACTGGCGCAGTCGCTCCTGCGACTGATGCCGACAGGGATCCTGCCGCCCTACGTGCTGAAGTATGACGCTTCCAGCGTTCCGATCGTACAGGTGAGTCTCGGCGGACGGGGGCTTTCGCAGACCGAACTCTACGATCTTGGTCAAAACTTCATCCGAGGTCAGCTGGCGACCATCAAGGGGGCAGCGGTGCCTTTGCCGTATGGCGGGGAGCAGCGCTCCATCATGGTAGACCTGGAGCCGGGGCAGCTCGCGGCCAACCACCTGAGCGCGTCGGATATTTCCGCCGCGCTCGCCAACCAGAATCTGGTCACGCCGTCGGGCACCGAAAAGATAGGCGACCGCGAGTACATGGTGGGAACCAACAGCAGCCCGGGCACGATCGCGGAACTCAACTCTCTGCCGATTCGGACGGTAAATGGCGCGGCGGTTCAGATGAAGGATGTAGCCTGGATCCATAACGGTTACCAACCGCAGACCAGCTATGTGAGCGAGAACGGTCAGGCCTCAGCGCTGCTGACCGTCATCAAGAGCGGCGCCGCCTCAACCCTGACGATCGTGGATGAGGTGAAGAAGGCGATCCCGAGCATCAAGGCCGGGCTGCCCAGCGCGCTCACACTGACACCGATCTTCGATCAATCGGTGCTCGTGCGAGCCTCCATCCAGGACGTGGTGCAGGAGGCGGTCACCGCAGCGTTTCTGACCGCCATGATGATCCTCGTGTTTTTGGGCAGTTGGCGAAGCACGCTGATTGTGAGCGTGTCCATTCCGCTGGCCGTTTTGTTCGCGATCGCGGTCTCCTCGGCGCTGGGCGAGACGATTAACGTCATGTCGCTAGGAGGCCTTGCCCTTGCCGTAGGCATGCTGGTCGATGACGCGACGGTGGAGATCGAGAACACGCACCGCAACCTCGGGACCGGGGAAAAGAAGCCGCTGGCCACGGCGATCCTGGACAGCGCAGAGCAAGTAGCGATGCCGGCGCTGATCTCCACTATGTCGATCTGCATCGTGTTCGTGCCCGTGACCTTGCTCTCCGGTTCTGCGAAGTACATCTTCACACCGCTAGCACTGAATGTTGTACTGGCTCTGATCGCCTCGTACGGACTGTCGCGCACATTGGTGCCCACCATGATGCACTTCCTTCTGCCTAAAGAGGTGCCGCTCTATCAGAGGCCGGAAAAGGAATCACGTTTGAGCCGAAGCATCATCTGGCGGTTTCACCAGAGATTCGAACGTGGATTTGACTGGTTTGCGCAGAAGTACAAAAGCCGACTGGAGTGGGCGTTGGGACATTCAAAGATAACGCTGGTTGTGTTCGCGGTGGTCTCCCTGGGTTCGCTGGCGCTGATTCCGGTGATTGGCCGTGACTTTTTTCCTTATGTGGATTCCGGGCAGATGGAGTTTCATGTACGGCCACCGGCAGGCACGCGCATCGAAACCGCAACCGAGGTCTTCAAGCAGGTAAACGAGGAAATTCGGCGCGTGATCCCGGCGGAGGAGCTTCAGATGGTGTTGAACAACATCGGGCTGCCGCCAGGAGGCATAAACCTGGCCTACTCAGCGAGTGATACGACCAGCAACGGGGATGGGGATGTGCTGGTGCTGCTCGCCACCAAGCACCGGCCGACGCAGGAATGGATGCAGATTCTGCGGCAGGACTTCGCGCAGAAGTTTCCCCAGGATACATTTTTCTTTGAGCCCGCGGACATCACGAATCAAACTCTGAACTTTGGGCTGCCCGCGCCGATCGATGTGCAGGTGCGCGGAAAAGACGCTGCGTCTACAGCGCAAATCGCAGAAACGCTGCAGGAGCAGATCAAGGATGTTCCGGGAGCAGTAGACGTATTCGTGCAGCAGGAAGTAAGTGCCCCGAAGCTCAACATCAAAGTAGACCGGCTCAAGGCGCAGGAGATCGGGCTCACGGCAAAGGACGTTGCGGATGATGTGCTGTTGTCGCTTTCGGGCAGCGGGCAGGTTGCGCCGAACTTCTGGCTCGATCCGAAGACGGGGGTCGAATACCCCGTGATCGTGCAGGTGCCGCAATACCGTCTGGAC
>DATNKA010001123.1:0-6595 GCA_035603655.1 Candidatus Acidiferrales bacterium
TTGGTAATGCTCGGTGATGGGGATTATCTTCGCCATCGGGTGTAAGTCTCCTTTCCAGGAAAGGCTTTTGCTTGCTAGGCAAAGCCAACTTACACCCTCTCGCTTTTACACAATCGAATTTACGTCACCGACAAACCGCGCCCATTGACTAACACCGCGCATCCTTCTACTATCCCGCTACTGTCTCGAAAACTGGAAATTGGAATTTTAAGCTGTGACCATCACCACTCGCGAAGTCAGCCACGTCACTATCGTCGATCTCAACGGACGCATCACCCTCGGCGACGAAACCGGGCAGCTTCGCGACGCCGTTCGCCAGCTCATCGCAGCCGACAAGAAGAAAATCGTGCTAAACCTCGCCCAAGTCGATTACATCGACTCCTCCGGCGTCGGCGAATTAGTCAGCAGCTTCACCGCCGTACGCAACGCGGGCGGCGAACTGAAACTGCTCAACCTCACCAAGAAAGTTCGCGACATCCTCAACGTCACCAAGCTCTACACCGTTTTCGATATCAAAGAGGATGAATTCACCGCTGTAAAATCCTTCGATTACTTCTTCGCCAAGTAGTCTCTCCCCACAGGTTTCACCAAAATCTTCTGATCCTTAACCACCACTTCGTCCCCATTCATCAACTGTGCCGGTACCGATCCCGGGATTTTTTTCAACGTCAATCGAGGCTATGTCCCACTTCCGTCTAGGATTCGTTCAATGCGCGGCCATGACAATCGCGAATCCGGGCAGCGCATCCCACCAATTACCATCTCGATTCCCGATAGCGAGAAGCCTTATGTAGGGACAGCTGCCCTCGGCCGTCCCCGGAGCGCAGCTCGGTTACCGCCCCATTCTGATTTTCGCAGGGTTCCCTGCGCACCAAGTTAGTTAACCCCAACCGCACGGCCCACTCGGCACCTTGTTTACTGGGCGCCATCGTAACTTCCAACCCACCCGCACGATGGAAACAATCCATTTCACCCCACTCTTACCACTTTGATTCCCGCCAACTGCACCTCTCAGGCTTCAACCATCGGCACTGGTACCGCGTGGCCGCGGCACTCAGACTAGGGCAGACTGCTTCTATACCTTCGATGAGGCGGCAGACGAAGCACGGCCCAAACCCTCCATCGCAAGCTGAACTCGACTCCCTACTTCCCCTTCAGCATCTCCACGACCCTCTCGTAGTCATCCACCGTCGCATACTCAATCACAATCTTCCCCTTGCCATTGCGATCTTTAATCCTCACCCGCATGCCCAGGATCCGTTCCATCGCCAATTGCGCCGCGCGCACATTCGGATCCATCCATCGTGCCCCTCTACTTTTCTTAAGCAGCTCGCCCGGCACCGTCTGTCCTGGGAGCATCGGCAAAAACCCATTCAGCCGGGCCACTCTGTCTTCAATCTCGTCCCACTTCAAATGCTTGGTCACCACTTCCTTCGCAACTTCGACTATGTGCTCTTCCTTTTCCAACGCCAGAATTTCCCGGCAATCGCTGAAAGTCAGCCGCCCCTCCAGCAGATATCCCATGACCTCCCGCGGCAGCCGCAGCAGCCGCATGTAATTCGCCACCGTCTCCCGCGACACTCCAACCCGTTCCGCAATCTGCGCCTGCGTCAGTTGAAATTCCTTGCTCAATACCCGAAACGCTTCCGCCTGCTCGAGGGGGTTCAAATCTTCCCGCTGGACATTCTCGAGCACCGTCATCTCCGCCGCCTGCTGCGGCGAAAGCCTTCGCACCAACGCCGGGATTGTCTGCTTCCCGGCCATCTTCGAGGCGCGCAACCGCCTCTCACCCAGCACCAGGAGGTAGCGTCCCTGCTCATCCGCCGGGCGTACCACGACCGGCTGCACCACGCCGCTTTCTTTGATCGAATCCGCCAGCTCCCGCAACGGCTCTTCGTCGAATACATACCGCGTCTGATAGGGATTCTTGTCGATCAATTCCAAGTCGATCAGGGCCACCATATGGTGTGGCTGTATCGTCTGCGCCGGAATCGAAAGCACATCGGAGGAAGGCTCGAACGGGGACGGGGACGTTAGGTGTGAAACAGGCGCATGGGGCGCGGGCGCCGCGGCCCGCGTTGCTCCCGCCTCACCAGAAGCCGTCAGTTCCGTGCCCTTGCCATCCCGCATACCCTTGTCATCCCGAGCCAAGCGAGGGCTCTGGGTTTCGTTCGCATGACCACTGGGCGGAATGTCAGGATTCATACTGCCCGCGCCACTCGGAGTTCGCGACTCAGCACCCGTTACCACCCGCGGGCCCGGCAACAACGATGCCAAGCCCCGGCCCAAAGCCTTCCTCTTCTCCACCTTCTCGTCCTTCTTCTCTGCCGCCACAGTCGAAGTCATAAGCCGTCCCCTTGATAAGCCTTGTCATCTTGAGCGGAGGACCCCTGCAACATGGGGTCACAACCGCTCCGTTCATACAGCGACGCTCGCATCGACGCTGGTTAATCCATTAGATCGATAAGCATCTATATAGATGAGTATCGATCTAACTCTTACGCGCTTTTCGCGGCCGTCGAGTCCCCCGCCGCCGCCGCGAGATGCCGTCCAAGCAACTCCTTCGCCAGCCGTATATAGCTCTCCGCGCCCTTCGACCGCGGATCGTACACCAGCGCCGGCTTGCCATGGCTCGGCGCCTCCGCCAGGCGAATGTTCCGCGGCACCGTTGTCGTACACAATTTTTCGCCAAAGAATTTTTTCAGCTCGGCGATCACCTGCTGGGCCAGGTTGGTCCGCTCATCGAGCATGGTGAGAACCACTCCCTCAATTTCAAGCCCGGGATTCAACTCCACCCGAATTCGCTCCAGAGTATCCAGCAACTCGCTGATGCCCTCCAGCGCAAAGTATTCTGCCTGCATGGGAATCAGAACCGAGTCCGCAGCCACGAGCGCGTTGAGCGTCAGCAAGTCAAGAGCTGGCGGGCAGTCCAGAACGACGTACTGAAACCGATCACGCAGGGATGAGATTGCATCCTTCAACCGGTACTCGCGGCGCTCGGCCTCCACCAGCTCAATATTTGCGCCTATCAAATTCTTGTGCGCAGGGATGATCCAAAGCTGCTCGAGCTCGGTAGTCGCGAGAGCCTCTTCGCCGGATGCGTCCCCCATGAGCAAGTGATAAGTCGACAGGCGTTCCGGATCCTTCGCCAGGCCAAAGCCGCTCGATGCATTGGATTGCGGATCGCAATCGATGAGCAACGTGTTCACCTCAGCCGCCGCGAACGACGCCGCTAGGTTGATGGCAGTCGTAGTCTTGCCTACGCCGCCCTTCTGATTGGCAACAGCGATGACGCGTCCCATAAGTTATAGAGAAACCAGAGTGTCTGCAGCATAATGCGATCCGCATTTCGATTGCAATGAAGAACTGCTGTGCATAAAGCAGAAGGCGGTGCAAAACGCGTCGATGTTCCGGCGGGAACATTGAACATTGATCTGCGCCGGTAACCGCATGAATTTGTTTCCGATGGGATTGGCAGAATCGTTGTCTTTAGTCTTTGTATTTAGTCTTTGCGTTCCGGCCGGAACGTTAGAGCCAATAGGCACCGGAGCGGTCGCCACCCAGAAACTATTATTGATTTCGTGGGAACAGTTTTGTAATGTTCCGGCTGGAACATTTTGAGGTATTTAAGAGTGGCTTAAGTGACTCATACTATCATTTCCCACTTTGTACTCATTTTATAGGCCCTTGGAGATGGCAATCATCCAGGCTGTAGCCGATTTTTAGTGATTAATTACCACTTGTTACCTTATTTGGTTCGGCCCTGCCGACCAGAAGGATGCGGGATTTGGATCCGGGTATCGGCAAGGGAGCGTCCCAACTGACATTCTGCAGAATTGATCGAGCAGTCTTGATTTGGGGAGCGGTTATCAGCAAGGCTAAGCGCGCGGCAGGGGCCAGAAGCCTGGCTGCATCCGGTAGAGTGTCTGCGAAGCGCTCGACCGCCCGTAAGGTGACCAGGTCGAACCTTTGCGCAACCTCTTCCGCGCGGACATTTAGTATATTGACATCCGTCAATGTAAGGGAGCGGGCGACTTCGCGGAGGAACGTGGCTTTCTTGTGGTTCGATTCGATTAGTGTAAGGGCGATGTTTGGGGCCCAGAGTTTTATGGGAACTCCCGGGAAGCCCGCACCGGAACCGATGTCGGCCACACGCGGAGCGGGGCTTTGCTCCGCCGAACGGCCGAGGGCGCCTGTCCCCGCATGCGCCCCGGTGGGGAACAACTGCCGGGCGACGAAAGCGGATTCTCCAAAGTGGCGGGTGACTATTTCTTCCGGATCGCGGATAGCGGTGAGATTGATGCGGGAATTCCATCGGAGCAGTATATCGATATACGTCGATATATGATTAAGTTCACTTAAGGAAAGCGCAGCGGGGTTATCGTCGCCGCTCTGACTCGAACCGGGAGGGCTCGACAGATAAGGGTGAAGCAGCTCGACGATGCGGGTGGGGAGCATGTTCGACCTACGATTGTAGATTGCGACCAGGGAATCTTAAATCGCGAGCCGCGCGTCGTCGCCGAGGAACATCCAAGCGCCAAGCCGGGTTCGACGGACGGGCAAGAGCTCCTGTCCCCACACACCTGCTTCCTCTACATCTGCCGTTTGCAGACGGCTCGTTTTTAGTGAGCGGCGGCCTGCTGGTCGGGAACGAAACTGTTCATGACGGCGTCGCGTATGAGGTCGGGAGGGAGGAGGCCTTGGGCGAGGATGAAGTCGTGAAATTTTTTCTGGTTGAATTTGGCGCCGAGAGCGGCTTCGGCGTCTTTGCGAAGAGCGATTAATTTTGTGTAGCCGTAAAAGTAACTGTTGGCCTGGCCGGGCATGCGATAGGTAAACCGCTCGACTTCTTCCTGAGCGAAGGCATGGGAAAGGACGACGTCGTGTTCCATGACCCGGTAGGCCTCCTCGGGCTGGATCTTTCCGGCTTGCAGTTCGGGGTCGAGGAAGGCGCGGGCGGCGCGCTGCAGGCGGAGATCGAGCGAGATCAATTGCCCCTCGGCGGGCATGTAGGGCTTGATGAGATATTCAGAGTAGAGGCCCCAGCCCTCCACGTTCGTACTGTTGAAGGCGTAGCGGACACGGGCCAAAGAGGTGCCGTGCTCAAGCATGGAATCGAATTGCAGCTCGTGTCCGGGACGGGCTTCGTGAGCGGTGAGGGTCCAGGCAGCGGCGTCGTAGGTGAAGTCGTCGTATTTTTCAGAAGAAGTTTGGCCGGGTCCGGCGGGAATATTTAGCGGCAGAACGAAGACGCCCTTCTGGCCGGTGTTGTGGAGGAAGGGCGGAGGCTGCATATGGGGTGCGGGTTGTTGCGCGGTTTCGGCGGCGGTAGCGATGCGAATACGTGCCGGGCGGTCGGGGAGCGTGACAATTTGTTGGTCGACGACGATCTGCTCGATTTGCTTCAGCCGCTTTTCGTAGAAGGGAAGAATAGCGTCGCCGACGAGTTGTTGTTTTTTTAATTCGTGGATTACATCGCGATAATCGCTGGACGGAAGATGCCTCTGCTGGGCGATCTGCGCGGCGACGCTTTTCATTTCCCCCTGAATCTCTATGAAGGCTTGATGCGCCATGGTGGCGAGTTGGGCTGGAGGAATGTCAATGCCGTAGCCTTCGAGTTCGAGGGCGTACGCTTCGGGCGGAAGACGGAAATCGGCGCGGGCTTGAGGCAGGACATGGGCTTTGGTCCAGGCGTCGTAGTCGGCGAGTTGAGCTCTGAGTTTGCTGAAAGGTTCCTGCCAGTTTTTCAGGCTGTATTTCTGCATGAGGGCGGCGATGCCATCGAGATAGTTGGAGTTTCGTCCAAGTTCAGTTTCGATCTCGGTTTTCGCCGGATAGATCACACCGGGTTTTGAGGTCTGTTCCGAGACGCGTTGTCTCAGAATGTCGGTGAGCGGCTGGTAGCCGGGTTCAAGGCCGGCATATTCGCGAATACGGACGACGGCAGCGGGCCGGCGTTCGGTAGGCGTTTGCTCGTCGAGTAAAGCATGGAGGCCGCTAAAGACCAGGCCGCTGGCATTCAGGAAGGGGACTCTGTGGGCGCGCTCGTAATCCTGTTGACGGAAGCGGAGTTCTACCTTCCGAATTACGATCTGTAAATCCTGCTCGACGGGCTTTTCTTTTTGCTGGGCGACCGCGCTTTTTAACTCCTCGAGAACTGCGGCGGTTTCCCGGCGCTCCTGATCTTCATCGGCAAGAGTGGGCTGTGAGGCGAGGAGGTCGTACTGGCTGAGGCCCTGGTCAGAGCCGGATTCAGGACGGTGCTTCATCTCGACCGCCAGGAGCTTGTTGGTGTAGGCGTTGCTGACAGCAACCCAGCTCGGAGCTGCGGGCGCGGTTTGGGAGGCAAGCGGAAAATTTGAAAAGGCTGCGGCCAGGATGAGAACAAGGTGGCCAATCATTGACTCTTTCACGTTCGATTCCCCCCTCCAAATTGCCGGAGCTTACCTCCGGAACCGGCCGATCAGGTATAGCACGAGCGAAATCACCACACTTAACAGGAGCGAGGTGGCCAGCGGAAAGTATAGCGTAGTGTTTTTGCCGCGATAGAGCAGGTCACCAGGCAGGCGGCCGAGGGGAAGGTGCGTGCGGCCCA
>DATNKA010001124.1:0-13683 GCA_035603655.1 Candidatus Acidiferrales bacterium
GCCCACGGTTGGCCGATGATACGGATGGGCTTCGAAAGCGGCTGCGTCGAATTGTTCGAGCAAGCGGCCGATGGGATTGCTATCAGTGCGCAGGCGGCGCTCTTCGATCACAACGTTACGTTCTTTATAAAACTCCCGCAGTACGGGATGAAGAAAACGTTCCGACTCCAGGTACGCCCAGAGCTCAAGTCGGTTTGAAGGCAGCGAGTAGTGATAGCCAGTCTCGTCGTAGTCGGTGAAGGCATTGAGATCCTGGCCGCCGCTCTGCTCGATGATTTTGCCGAACTGGTTGGGCACTACGTATTTGTCGGCCTCAGCGCTGGCGTCTTTCCACGCTTTTTCCAGTTCCTTCAATTTGGCCTCGTCGCGGCCTACTTCTTTATCGCGTTCCGCGATGTATGCGGCGTAAGCGGTCTCGACTTTTTCCAGTGCGGGCTTCTCGGCGGCGTAGTCGGCAGTGCCGATCTTATCCGTGCCCTTGAAAGCCATGTGCTCGAACATGTGTGCCAAGCCTGTCGCGCGCATGGGGTCCTGCGCGGAACCGGCATCCACCAGCGTAAAGAATGAGAAGACCGGCGCCTCAGGCCGCTCGCAGATGAGGAGGGTCAGGCCATTCGGCAGTTGTTTGACCGTGATGCGTTTCTCAAACGACACGACATCCTGAGCGTAGCTGAGTGCGGTGAGAACTAAAATGAGAGCAAGGGGCCGTAATATGCGCTTCATCGGACCTCCACGGAATAGAACGTGCTGCGCTGGACTGCCATGTTTAGACGGACTTGTTTAGACGGACATGAAGGGTAGAAGTTTTGAAATTACGTGGCGGGATGGGAGATTGTCAAACCGGTCGGATGCCTTCATTTAATCCGAAACGTAGGGCGAGAGCAGTATTTTGCATTAATCGGCATTTGAGGCACAATGCCTGCGGGAGCGTGCACGATGGATTCGACGATTGAGGTTCAGGGCAAACAACTCAAGTTGTCGAACCTGGATAAAGTTCTTTATCCCGCGACGGGATTTACCAAGCAGCAGATTATCGACTATTACGTCCGCATTGCGCCGGCGATGTTGCCCCATTTGGCGGGCCGGGCACTTACGCGTAAGCGGTATCCCAACGGCGTGGATGAAGAATTTTTCTATGAAAAGAATGCACCGCAGCACCGGCCCGACTGGGTGAAGACCGCTCCCATCTGGAGCGAGGGAAACCATCGTACGGTGCATTACATTCTAGCCAATGATTTGCCGACACTGGTGTGGCTGGCGAATCTTGCGGCGATCGAGTTGCATCCATCATTGGCGCTCGCCCAGGACATCACGTGCCCGACCATGATGGTCTTCGATCTTGATCCCGGTCCGCCGGCGAACATTGTGCAATGCTGCCAGGTGGGGCTCTGGCTGCGGGAAGTTTTCGATCATTTCGGGCTGCGAAGCTTTCCAAAAACCTCAGGTTCTAAGGGACTGCAGATTTATGTGCCGCTGAACACTCCCACAAAGTACGAAGCGACCAAGACGTTCGCCCACGCGCTGGCGCAGTTGCTCGAACACGATCATCGCGAGATGGTTGTGTCGGACATGAAGAAAAGCATTCGAACCGGGAAAGTTTTTGTCGACTGGAGCCAAAACGACGAACACAAAACCACCATAGCCGTGTACTCATTGCGGGCGCGTGAACATCCTACGGTCTCGACGCCGGTGACTTGGGAGGAAGTGGGGCGTGCGCTAAAGAAAAAAGATGCGAATCTGCTTGTGTTTGAAGCGCCGCAGACTGTTTCGCGCGTGGAAAAAATGGGCGATCTCTTTGCTCCGGTTATCGAGTTGAAGCAACGCTTGCCGGATCTCAAAGCAGTTGCGGTGGCCGCAGCGGAAACAGAGACGCCGATCTCGATCACGGCTCAGGCAGAAGCAGAAGAAGAGCCAAGGAAAACGCATCATCGCGCCGCCCGGAAGACAACGAAGTCTCGGCCACGCAAGGCAGCAGGGAAGGTATAATCCCGTGCGCTACGATTTTGCCTCGAGACTTAAGCTATGGCTCAACTCTTTGTCGGGACCTCAGGATGGGCTTATCCAACTTGGAAGCCCGATTTCTATCCGGCCAAACTGGCGCAGAAGAAGTTTCTCGATCACTACGCCACGCAGCTCAATACGGTCGAGGTGAACTTCACTTTCCGGCAACTGGTAAAAGAAACAACCATCCGGAACTGGATCGGGCAAACGCCAGCGAGCTTTCGTTTTGGCGTGAAAGCGCATCAGGTGATCACCCACATCAAGCGATTAAAGGGGACGGAGGAATTCCTGCCGCGTTTTCTGGCGACGATTGAGCCTTTGGCCAGCGCTGGAAAGCTTGGCCCCGTGCTCTTCCAATTGCCGCCGAATCTGAAAGCTGATGGCGTGCTGCTCAAGGATTTTCTCGCGCTGCTGCCGCGCCCTTTGCCGGCGGCATTTGAATTCCGTAACCAGTCGTGGTTTAGCGATTCGACATGGGAACTTCTGAGGTCGCACGGAGCGACGCTGTGCGTAGCCGAGACCGAAGAACGGACTACACCAGATGTGGTTACCGGCGCATTCGTCTATTACAGATTTCGCAAACCCACCTATACCCAACAAGAGCGCCAGACAATGGTTGCACGCATCGCAGAACACTTGGCAGCCGGCCGGGACGTCTTCGCTTATTTCAAGCACGAGGAGACACCGGAGGGGGCGTTGTTCGCGCTGAAACTGCTGCGCCAAGCCCCCGGCCCGGAGGGCGAGTGATTGGCTTTCGTATGGGCAGCCGGGCTCTAGCGACTGCTCTGTGGTTGGCCACGGTTGCTCTGCTCGCAGGGTCGCAGGATTCCTCGCCGCGTACCGTCCACGTTTTCGTGGCCCTCGCGGACAACCAACATCAGGGCATTATTCCGGTTCCGGCGCGACTCGGAAATGGCGACGACCCCGATCACAATCTCTATTGGGGCTCGGCATATGGAGTGAGGACTTTCTTTGCACGAAGTGCCGACTGGTTGTTGATCACCTGCAGTACAAAGCCCAAGCCTGAGGTCTTGGAGCGGTGTGTTTTCAAACACCGCGCGACCAATACCTACATGGTTGCCGATGCTTATCGTGGAAGTGAAATCCGAGAAGCCATTCTCGATTTCTTTGACGCGGCCGCGGGAGATAACGCGGAGACTATCGTCGTTCCGCCGTCGGCGAATCGGGTAACTATTCGAGGAGGTTCCAATCTCGTGGCTTACGTTGGGCACGATGGGCTCATGGATTTCAAACTTCCGTTGATTCCTACCAAGAAGAACGAGATTCATCGCGACACGATCATCCTGGCATGCGCCAGTAAGCAATATTTCGCTGAGGTGCTACGTGCAGGCGGAGCCTATCCTCTTTTGTGGACAACCAACCTGATGGCGCCGGAGGCCTACACTTTGAAAAGCGCGCTCGAGGGCTGGATCGCCGGCGAGAGGAACGAAGAGATTCGCGATCGTGCCGCAGCCGCCTACGACAAGTACCAGAAGTGCGGCTTCAACGCCGCTCGACGGCTGTTTTCCACAGGTTGGTGATGTTTAGGGCAGTGCGACCCGGTAGGGATCGTCCTCGGTACTTTTCGCAGCGTCCGATAACGCGCATACTTACTTGGTTCCCCATTTATGGCTCCGGATGCCAATGCGCGCGTGCTCTCCAGCTTCCTCGACTACTTGAGGATTGAGAAGGGACTGGCACCGCTTTCCATTGCCGCCTACTCTAGCGACATTTGCCAGTTCGGTGAGTTCCTGGAGAAACACAAACGCCAACTCATGAAGGCGCGGCGCAGTGATGTGCGCGATTTCCTGCAACAGCTTTTTTCCCATCAAGTGGATGGGCGTAGCGTCGGGCGGAAGCTCTCGGCGCTGCGCCATCTTTACCGCTATCTGCTGCTGGATAACAAAATCGAATACGATCCGACGCTCGACATCGAGTCGCCCAGACAATGGAAGGTTCTGCCCAAGGCTCTGGCTCGCGACGAAATGGAAACGACCTTGGCCGCTCCGCTCAGGCGTCAGAGCACGCCGGGGAGCAACACCAAGCAGGCGGCGGCGCTGGCGATCCGCGATCGGACCATGCTGGAAGTTTTCTATGCGGCAGCGCTACGGGTTTCGGAGATGGTCAACGCCAAACTTGAAGATCTGAAGCTTGAGGGAGGATACATGCTGGTGCGCGGCAAGGGCGATAAAGAACGCATCGTGCCTCTCGGGAAATCCGCCCAGCAGGCGCTCGCTGAGTATTTAGCTCAATCACGACCGTTACTAGCGGCGGGGAAGGGAAGCGGAGCATCGGCAAGCGTCGCCGCTAAGACTTCGCCACTCCTGTTTGTCGCTCGCGGAGGGCGCAAGTTGACGCGCCAGCGCATTTGGCAGATGGTGCGAGCCGCTTCGGCGGTTTCGGGGCGTGCCGCGTCTCCCCACATGCTGCGCCATTCCTGCGCCACGCACATGGTGGAGAACGGTGCCGATCTCCGCACGGTGCAGACAATCCTGGGCCATGCGGACATTTCGACGACGCAGATTTACACGCATTTGGCGCTGGATCGGCTCAGAACGGTTTATCAGAAGCATCATCCAAGGGCGAAAGCGAGATGACAGTTGTCGCGAGCAAGTCGACCAAAACGATTGTCGCGAAGGCTGTCGCTGATTTCCTAGGTCATCTCGGGGAGCGCAACGCCTCTTTTCATACGATTAGAGCCTACAACCGGGATCTAACGCTCTTCGCCGCCTATGCTGGTTCGCGGGGATGGAAGGACATTGATCACATCGCCGTGCGGGGATTTCTTTCGCAGCTTTATGAGAAGGGATTGAGCAAGACCTCTGTGGCTCGCTCTCTCGCGGCGGTGCGCTCTCTTTACCGCTGGCTGGCCCGGGAAGGCGTGGTGGAGCAGAATCCGGCAAAGCTGGTGGCTACACCGAAGCTACCCAAGAAACTTCCGCGCGTTCCCACCATTGAAGAAATGAATTTTGTGATCGATGGCGAAATGCCCGAGGTTGCCGCCTTCCCGCAACGCGATCGGCTCATGTTGGAACTCCTGTATGGGTGCGGCATACGGAATTCGGAGCTCACAGGAATCAATCTGGGCGACATTCGGCTGAGTGCCGAGGCCATTCTGATTCGCGGCAAAGGAAAAAAAGAGCGTTATGTTCCGTTTGGCGATTCTGTGAAGAGTGCACTCGCAGCATACTTGCCCGTACGCCAGAAAGCTCTCGAGGCAAGAGGCAAGCACTCAAGCGCATTGCTCATCAACCTTCGTGGCGGACGGCTCACCACGCGAAGCGTTGGCCGCATCATCAAGAAAATTGCCGTGGCCAAGGGACTTTCGCCAGACGTGCATCCGCACACGCTGCGGCATGCGTTCGGCACTCACATGCTGGAGGAAGGCGCTGACCTGCGCGCCATTCAGGAGTTACTCGGCCACGAACGCCTCGCTACCACACAACGCTATACGCAGTTGTCGATGAAACAGGTGCTGCAGGTTTACGACCTGACGCATCCGCGGGCGAAGTGAAGTACTAGACTTGCGCTCTCGGCTCAGGACCTGGCGCTACAAATGCGCCCGCAGCTGTTCCCACATCGTGACTACCTTTGTCTTCAACTCGGCGGTCAGCTTCTGGTACGCGGCTTCTGACGCTTCACTCTGTGGCGGCGGAAGAATCGGATCGCCGAATACCATCTTCAGCGGCTTGAAACCCTGGAACGGTTTGTTCCTCGGCCAGGCTTCGTAGAATCCTTCGATGGCCACGGGCACAATCGGTACCTGCAGGTGAATGGACAATATGGCCGCGCCTTTCTTGAAGATTCTCGGGGTACCGTCGATCGAGCGCTCGCCTTCGGGATAAAAAATGAGCGGGCGTCCTTGCCGCAGTCCGAACGCGCCGGCGCGCATGGCCGGAATTAGATTCGCGTCCGGATCCACCACCACAGTCCTGAGCGAACGCGCCAGCCGCAGCATAAATCCTTGACCGAAGATTTCGCTGGTCCCGACGGCAAAGACTCTGTCAAAAACCGGCGGCGGGAGAACGCTCGCCAGGATAGCCGGATCGAGATAGCTTTCATGATTGGAAGAAATAATATACGGGCCGCTCCCAGGAAGCTTCTCAAGTCCGCGCACGTGCAGGTCAAAGCGGTCGAGCGCGATTACCTGGATGAGGCGCGAGACCAGGTACCAGAACACAGCGCTGACCGGTTGTGGCCGCAGCAGAGAAATCACATCCGATGGACTGGGTTCCTCGGCTAGAATGGTTTTCCATCCAGCGAATGCGGTACGCGGCCCCGGTCCGCCCGCGCCGCTGGCCGCGCCTTGCAGGACGGCGTCGACCAGGTCACGCAGCGTATAAATTTCGGCAAGCTGCGACTCCCCGATGTTGCCTCCCAACTGCTCTTCCATCTGGCTGAGCAACTCAACACGCTGCATCGAGTCGAGCCCCAAGTCGAGTTCCAGATTATGACTTGGCCGCATTGTTGGCGGCGCCGTGCGAGATGACTCGCGCACGATTTTCAGCGCTCGTTGCACATCGGGCTGATCCAGCCAGGCGGTTTCGTCGTCGGTTAAGGGCGGTTCGGTCGGCAACTCAGAATCGTCATCGACACGCCGCGCCTGATTCGCCCTTACGCGGTTCTCCACCTCGAAGCGCTTGATCTTGCGTGTGGTAGTGCGCGGCAGATCGTCCTGCCAGATCTCATAGCTGCCGATGCGCTTGGTGGAGGCAATCTGCTGGGAGAGGCTCTCGACGTCGTAGCGGATCACTTCTTTCGCATTCACAATCTTTTTCTGGCGCAGCGCGTCGAAGTTGGGCACGATTACGGCGTGCAGGCGGTCGCCGCCTTCGCCGGGCCGGGCTTCGAGTCCCAGCACTGCCATTTCCTTGATGTACTGCGACTGCAGGTAGTGGGTTTCAACCTCTTCGGGATAAATATTCTTGCCGTTGCTGAGAACGATTATTTCCTTCTTACGGCCGGTGAGGAATAAGTTGTCCTTCGAGTCGAAGTATCCGAGATCGCCGGTGAAGAACCATCCAGCGCGCAGCACCGCCGCGGTTGAGTCAGGGCGGTTCCAGTAGCCTTTCATTACCATCGCGCCGCGAAGTGCTACTTCTCCCGTTGCAGGGCCGCCGTCTTCGGAAGGTTGCGGATCAGTCACCTTGGCTTCTACGCCCTTCATGGCTTTGCCGACCGAGCCAATCACGTTGTCTCGGGGTGAATTTGCAAACACCGCCGCAGTAGTTTCCGTCAGGCCATAGGCTTGCAGAACGTCGATGCCGAGGTCGTAGAAACCCATTGCAACCTTTGGATCGAATCGCGATCCTCCCGTCACCAGATAGCGCATTTTCGGGCCGAGGGTTTCGTGGATCTTGCCGAACAAAATCTTGCCGGCGTTCACGCCGATTTTCCGCAGGCCGCCATTAAGCGCCAGCAGGATCTTGAACAGTCTTTGCGTTAACATGCCGCGCTTCTCAATCTCTTCAAAGATGCGCTGATGAATGAGATAGAAAAATTGCGGTACAACCGCGAAGGCCGTAATGTTGCGTTCCCGCAGAGCGCGCAAGAGTTCGGTTGTGTTCAAAGTCTCCAGGTAGACAACCCGCGACCCTTTGACAAGTGGGATAAGCAGATTGGCCATCTGTGCCAGTACGTGAAACATGGGTAGTACGCCGAGCAGCGCGTCGGACGGGCCAAGGTCAACCCAGGTAAATACGGCTTCCACTTCACCCAAAAAGTTGGCATGGGTGAGCATTACGCCTTTGGGATCGGCGGTGGTTCCCGAAGTGTAAAGCAGGGCGGCTAGGTCGTCCGCGACGGAAGGCGCAGGATGGAATTGTGCGGGGCCGCCATCGAAAATCGCCGGCAGATTTCCCAACCAGTGCTCGCCGGGAGTGAGCTGCGACGTGCGGTCCGGGTCCATGAGCACGAGGCCTAGGTTCAGATCTGCGACTGCCTCCCGCGAAATCTGGGCATGCTTGGCGTCGCAAAACAAGCAGGAAGTTCCGCTATCCTTTAACAGTTTTGTCACTTGGTCGGGGTGCAGCGCGGTATCCAGAGGTACAACGGCACATCCCGAGGCGATGATTCCTAAGTAGGTAGCCACCCAGCGCGGATGGTTATCCGCCACGATGGCCAATCGTGATCCACGTGAGAATCCGTTTTCCTCGATCCATCTCCCGACGGATTCTGCCATTCGGGGAAGCTCGGCGTAGGTGCAGCTCTCAACTTGATCGTGGCGCTGGAGTTCGAGCGCGACGTTGTTCGGCCATCGCTCCTCACACGCGAGAAAGCGATCGTAGAAGGTGGGCATGGGTCGTGGGGAATATACACGAAAACTCTTTCTACCGTCCCGCGCCGGATAGTTGCTGATCTAAGGCACTGTTGTAGAGTCCTTTCGACCATCAATACCTCGCACCCCGTGTTTCTTGAGCCTCTCGGGCGCATCTAAATATGCTAGGCTAAAATGGCATACAGTGGGTCAGTTTCCGCCCTCTGAAGGATTTCACAGTTTGATAAACACTCTGATTGGCAAGGTCTTTGGGACCAAGAACGAGCGGGTCATCAAGACCATGATGCCCAAGGTCGAGGCTATCAATGCCCTCGAACCGCAGATGCAGAAGTTCACCGACGCCGAACTGCGCGCCAAGACGGACGAGTTCCGGCAGCGAATCCAGGAGCGGCTGAGTCATTTCACGCCCGTCGCAGCACCCGAGCCTGAAGGAGAAGAGGAAGCCGGTCCCGATCGGGCGAAACGGCTTGAGAAGGAGCAGTACGCGGAGCTGCAGGAAGTTCTGGACGAAGTCCTGGTGGAAGCTTTCGCAGTAGTTCGCGAGGCCGGACGGCGCGTGCTCAACATGCGCCATTTTGATGTGCAGTTGATCGGCGGCATGGTGCAGCATAAGGGCATGATCTCGGAAATGAAGACTGGCGAAGGTAAGACGCTGGTCGCTACGCTTCCGGTTTATCTCAACGCTCTTAGCGGACGCGGCGTGCATGTGGTTACGGTCAACGATTATCTGGCCAAGCGCGACTCGGAATGGATGGGCAAGCTTTATCGTTTTCTCGGTCTCACGGTGGGCGTGATCGTCCACGACCTGGATGACGAGCAACGGCGTGCGGCCTATGCCGCGGATGTTACTTACGGGACAAACAACGAGTTCGGCTTCGATTATCTGCGCGACAACATGAAGTTCGATCTCAGAGATTGCGTGCAGCGCGGGCATAATTTCGCCATCGTAGACGAAGTCGATTCCATTCTGATCGACGAAGCGCGCACTCCGCTCATCATTTCAGGTGCGAGCGAGGAATCGACCGACAAGTATTACCGCGTCAATCGCATCATACCGAAGCTCGAAAAGGGGGAAGAGCTGGAAGTCGCTCCCGGCGAACCGGCCCAGCTGACTGGCGACTTTGTGGTTGACGAAAAGCATCGCAACATCACCGTCACCGATGATGGCTGGCTGAAAGTAGAACAGTTGCTCGGCATCGGAAACATTGCTGACCCGGAGAACTGGCCCCTGAAGCATCACGTAGAGACCGCGGTCAAAGCGCACGCTCTCTATCGGCGAGATGTGGAATACGTCATTAAAGATGGTGAAGTCATCATCGTCGACGAATTTACCGGCCGCATGATGCCGGGGCGGCGCTGGTCCGACGGCCTGCACCAGGCGATTGAAGCCAAAGAAGGCGTTAAGATCGAGCGCGAGAATCAGACTCTCGCCACCATCACTTTCCAGAATTATTTCCGCATGTTCAAGAAGCTCTCGGGCATGACCGGTACCGCGGAAACGGAAGCTACTGAGTTCGACAATATCTACAAGCTGGACGTTATTGTTATTCCAACCAACAAGCAGATGTTGCGGCTGGAGAATCCGGACGTTGTTTTCCGCACGGAGAAAGAAAAATACTTCGCAGTTGCCGACGAGATTCAGAAGCTCCACGAAAACGGCCAGCCCGTGCTGGTGGGCACGACATCGATTGAAAAGTCCGAACGTCTTTCCGAATTGCTGAAGAAAAAAGGCCTCAAACAGCATGTCGTGTTGAACGCGAAGTTTCACGAGCGCGAAGCCGAATTCGTCGCGCAGGCCGGGCGCAAGGGCATGGTCACCATTGCCACGAATATGGCGGGCCGCGGCACCGATATTTTGCTCGGCGGCAATCCTGAATTCATGGCCAAGCAGGAATTGGTGAAGAAGGGAATCGCGCAGCAACTGCGCGTGGCTCAAGGCAAGATCGAAGGCCCACAGGAAGACGGCACCACTTCGATCTTTTACTACAACGGCAATGAATACACCGTGCCCACCGACAAATGGACTGAGGTCTTCAGCCGCTACAAGGAGCAGACCGACAAGGAGCACGACGATGTAACCGCCGTCGGCGGCCTGCACATTCTGGGCACTGAACGCCACGAGTCTCGCCGCATCGACAACCAGCTTCGCGGACGCGCGGGCCGCCAGGGTGATCCCGGCTCTTCGCGCTTCTACCTCGCACTTGAAGACGATCTGATGCGGATCTTCGCCAAGGAGTGGGTCTCGAAGTTGCTCGAGCGGCTGGGGATGGAAGAAGGCATCCCCATTGAATCGAAGTTAATCAGCCGCCGCATCGAGACGGCTCAGAAGGCGGTTGAAGGTCAGCACTTTGAATCGCGCAAGCACCTACTCGAATACGACGACGTGATGAACAAGCAGCGCGAGGCCGTGTACGGCTTGCGCCGTCGCTTGCTCGAGGGCATGGATCAGAAAGATCTGATTCTCGAAGATTACGTTTCGGCGATTCTCGGCGATCTGATGGACGAGTACTGCCCGGCTAAGGGCCACGCCGACGATTGGAACATGAAGGGATTGAAAGATGCCGTCTTCACTCGCTTTGGCGTGGATTTCATAGCGGAAGGCGTGAAGCCCGAGGCGCTGAACAGACAAGAACTCGGCGACGCCATCTTTGAGAAGCTGAAAGAACGCTACGACGCTAAAGAGAAACTGATTGGTCCTGAGGCGATGCGCCATCACGAGCGCATGATCATGCTCAGCGTTCTGGATTCGCAGTGGAAAGATCACCTGCTCAGCATGGACCATCTCAAGGAGGGTATCGGACTGCGAGGTTATGGCCAGCACGATCCGCTGGTCGAGTACAAGAAAGAATCGTTCGAGATGTTCGAAGCCATGCTGCAGCGCTTCCAGGAAGACACGGCTCGCTATCTTTATCTCATGCAGATTATCGAGCGGCCGCCGGATTCTGGACCGGGCAGCCTGCCGGCGGGCGGACCCGGAGGACCGGGTTCGGAGCCGGCAGTTCCGGCGCAGGGCGCTGGCGGCAACGGGCATCATCCTCCAAGACTCGTCGCAACCTCAGCCGACGATTTGGAAGAAGCTTTTATGCGGCGCAAGCGTCGCGAGCTGGAACAGGCGCGCATGGCTGGGGCCGGAGACGCGCAGCCGGTGCAGCAGGTGGTGCGCGGGCAAGAAAAGGTGGGCCGCAACGATCCTTGCCCTTGCGGTTCCGGGAAAAAGTTCAAGAAGTGTCACGGGGCTTAAGCGCAGGCTGTCGGCGATGGCAGGAACCATGTGGGGACACGGGCCTTCGACTTCGCTCATGGCAACTCTTGTGTGTCCGGCCAAGCGCCGCGAGCGTTTAATCCGGACGGCTGTCTGATTTACTCTGCTCTAGCGCTTTAAACGTCATGTCCTCTGCTTTGCTATTCGTTCGAACCTTCCAATCGGAAAATAATCCGGCGTAGTTCTTCGTGATGTAATCCTTCCCAGTTACCCCCAACTTCTTCGCCGTCGCATCAATCCAGCGCGGCGCACCCTCGATCTCGCAGAAATTTCCGATGGGTGTCTGATCGACCACTACCTGGCCCTTACCGTCCGTCCATTCGGTACGAAATTTTTCGTAGCGAAACGATGGCGCGTAACCTAGTGCCCGCAGAATGAGATCCATCTTTTTACCGTCGGCCACCACCGTCTCCAACTCCTCGCGGCTGCTATGACGTCCAGTCTTCTTCTTAGCTTTGTGCGTCAGCTTCCACTCCGAGCCGTATTGCCGCAGCCGCAATAGCTCCTGCTTTCCGCGCAAAACTTCGCCCGGCAAGTCGTAGAGAGTGTTCATCTCATGGGTTCGCTTCGTGACGATCCGAAAGCCCGCCGCACGCAGCTGACGTGTGAGCGCCCGCAGGTCGGCAACCCGAAATTTGATTTCAATTTCCTGGTTGGAAGCCATCTCCGGCAGTATAAAGGCGCGAGGCTCCTCATAGCGTGGCTGCCAGAGCGGATCACCGCCCCGTATAGAGTTGGAAGGGAGCCCAGTAAAAGGGTTTGCGGACAACCTCATCGGAATGGAGAAGCGAGAGTTTGGCCGAACGAAGTGCTGCCTCCGGAGGCTGGCCGCGCTTCAGCCCGTCGTAGAGGCGACCCATCAGGTTGGCTGTGGAGGCATCGCTTACATCCCACAGTGCGCCAATTACGTTGTGCGCTCCGGCGCGGCGAAACGCCCATGAGAGCCCGACCAGACCTTCCCCAGAGTAAGCCTCGGCGCCGGCGCCATAGCAGGATGAGATAGTGACGAGATCAGCGTGGAGGGAATGGCTGGTGATATCGCGGGCGTAGAGTTTGAACGAGTCCGGTTCCGGTGACGAGCGGGACAGCACGATTGCGGAATCCAGTGGGCTTAATTTGCTGGCAGTGGCATGGGCCACGAAGTGAATGAAGGAAAACTGTTCCGGGTCACTTCCCAGATACGTGGCTGGCGTGGCTCGATCGCGCGAGTAAGTGTGGCGCGCTCCGGCCGGGAAATGGTTCTCGACATTCTCCATTTCGAGTAGAGCATTGGGCAGCGGAGCATATTCCGGGCTGGCGGTACTGGCGTCGCCGATCAGCAACAGTTTTCCGTTTCCGTGCTCTTGATGGGACTGAGAAGCCGCCAAGACGCGCAGCGAACTTGCGCTCAGCACGGTCACGTCCTCAATCCAGTAATGTGCCGATGGTCCTGGCGCGAGTAACGTCTCGAAATTCAGGCTGTCCAAACTGCCATCGGTGATCAGGATGACTCTCGAATTGGGTGCGATCAACTTCTGCGCGGGTGCTATCAAAACGTTGTAAAGATAGTTGCCGTCGGCATTGGCCGTCTTTAGCACGTCTTGCCATCCTAAAAGAGCCCGGCGATATCGTTGCACAGCCGCATCGATCTCGGCAGAGGGAGGCAGCTGATACCGCGCGGTGCGGTTCGCCGTGATCGCCCACAGATAGGAACACTCCCGGCCCAGCCAGTAAAACAGAACTGTGGCGTGAGCCTGACGGGCAATCGGCTGCTCATCCAGCGGAGGTGCATCGGCCGGCGCTTTCTTGGGCAGAACTCCAAGGCCTTCTGCCAGGGTTCGAGCTCGGCTGTAGTCGGCGAGCTCGAGGGCACGTTGGTCTTTTCCTTGCGCAACAAGGAAGCGAATGTAATCATCGTAAAGGTGAGCGGCGTTTGCCAGGAAGGGCAATTTGAATTCTTCATGCTGCAGCGCGGCACGGCCTTGCTCGATTGTGGCCATTGCTTGCCGGTACTGGATGTCGGCGTCGGCAAGCCGATGTTCCTGCTCATAAAGACGGGCTGAATCGTTTTGCGCCTGCCAGCGCAGGGCGAGGTCGCTCTTCGGATCGTTCGCAACCTCCTGGAAAAAGTCTTCCGCCTGTTTGTGGTCTCCGCGAGCGGCTG
>DATNKA010001125.1:0-6345 GCA_035603655.1 Candidatus Acidiferrales bacterium
CTTGGAGACGGAACGGGCAATCTCGGCAGCGCTATCCAGTACGCCTCGCTCTCTCCTGGGTATGGGCTGGGCTATGCCATGGGCGACTTCAACAGCGATGGCAAGCTCGATCTCATTCTGAGCAGCACCAATGACAAAGGAACTATTACAACGCTGTTTCTGCAAACCTCTTTGCTCATTTCCGCGACAAACTTAAATTTTTCCGGGCAAGGAGTAGGCACGACCAGCGCCCCACTTCCGGTGACTTTGACCAATATCGGCGTCTCTACCATTTCGACTCCGACCCTATCCTTTACTGGCAAGGGCGCTGACGCTTATTCACAAACCAATGATTGTGGAAGCACTCTGGTAGCTGGTTCAACGTGCACCTTGGAAGTTACATTTTTACCCACGCAATCGGGCATCAGGTTTGATGCAATTCTGAATCTGGCAGAAAGCAGCTCGATCAAGAATCAGGTAAGTCTCTCCGGCTATTCCACTCCGACGAATGCGACGCTGTCTCCGTCAAGTTTAAATTTTCCGAATACAACCATTGGCACGAGTTCGAGCTTGCCGGCCACGCTTACGAACTCAGGACTGGAGACGCTGGCAATCTCCTCCATCCATATTTACGGAGTTTTTACGGAGACGAACAATTGCGGCGCGAATCTGGCTTCTGGCGCGAGCTGCACCATTCAGGTGGAATTCACACCCACATCTGCGGTCACCTACAGCAACCATCTGTACTTGTATGACGACGCGGGAAACGGAACGCAGAGCATCCCCGTCAGCGGGATGGGCGTTGAGTAACTCAGTGATCATCGCCAGATTCCGAGAGTCTCTGAATCCCGTTGTAATGATGTTTCCAGGACTCCGCGATGACTGTCTGGTCTGTAGCTGCGATACAGTCGGTGAGTATACCCCCACACATGGCTGAACCAGTCTGTCCAGCACGGGCTCTTCCCGCCAAATGAGCCGCAATTTGGCATAACATCCCCATTTAGCACTCATTTGACCAATCCGCTAGACCGATAACGAAGCTGTCGGAGCTTTCGATGGAAACCACGAGGCTACTACAGCTAAGCCTGCCACTGCTGGGTTCGGATTATTTGAGAGCGTCATCGATTGCGACGAGCAACCGATCCTGAAATTGCTCGTTGTCAGATAGTTTAGCGAGCAAGACGTCGTTGCCTTGCGAGCGGAGAAACAGTTCGCAGTGATCCGCCCGCTGTGCCAGCAGAAACAACTGGTGATCAACCTTAAACTGCAGCGAGCAGCCATCTAGGTTCGATTGCCAACTGGTGTCGACATAAAGTTCGATGCGAACTTCCAAATCAATTCTTCGCGTAAGAAAAGTTTTGAATTCCATCAATGCAGTCGCTAGGCGTTCATCTTCCTGAGCCGACTCATCGAGTGGTGTGCCGTAAAGACGATGACGCGCAACACGAATGTGTCTGGTAAGAGCTGGGTTCATGTTCTTCCTCAATGGTCCCTCACGGGATATTTAGTCGCAATATCAAAAAGCTAGCCAGAAAGGGACACGTTCGTGGCTAGCTCAGGCGGCAGTTTCCGACTTCGTGTTATCAGAGGTTTTCAGAGCGGGTCGCGGAGACCCTTCGTGGCTACCAGCTTGGCGCAGGATCTTGCTAACTAGCGCGCGCGAGATGTGGTGGGACTTGGCCATCTCCGTGAGGCTGCGCCCGCAGGCTCGGTCGCGCAGGATGGCAGTTTGATCGACAGCGATGGGACGGCGGCCGATGCGCCGGCCTTCCAGCTGCGCGCGCCGCATTCCTGCTTTGACGCGCTCGCGGATGAGATTTCTTTCTAGCTCTGAAATGGCTGCGAGGATGATGACGATGGCGCGGCCGAGCGCTCCGCCGGTGTCGAGGTTCTCGTGAACGCTGATCAGCTCGATGTTCAACCTCGAGAACTCATCGAGCAGTTGCAGAAAGTGCGTGGTCGAGCGCGCCAACCGATCGCACGCCCAAATCAGCACCGCCTCGAACTGGCCGCGGCGCGCGGCAGAGAGTAACTGGTCGAGACCAGGACGCTTCACTCGCGCACCGCTGTAACCGTGATCGGTGAATTCCTGCACGATTTCGAAGCCGCGCTGCTCGGCGAGCTGACGCAGACCCTGCAGTTGGTTCTCGGGATTTTGATCGATGGTCGAAACCCGCAGGTACAAAGCTGCTTTCTTCACACGAACTCCTTGAGGGCAGCTTCCATGTTTTCCAGTTCGACCAGTCGCAGATGGAGTGCAAGCAAGTGCGCCCACTCCGGCTCGGCCTGCTGCAGCTGTTTATCCCAAGCCTGGTAATGCTGGTCGACCAGTTCCTGCAGATAACTGCGGATTTGGTCGCCAGGCGTGGGCTCGAGGGGCAGCGACGCAGGGCGTTTTCGTGAGGATTTCATTTTTTCTTAACTTTCTTCGGGGAGGAAGCCGACGAATGCTCGTCGATGTAGATTTCGATGAGCCTCAACATTACGTCGGTCATTCGCTGACCGCTGATAGCGCAGACCGCCTTGAAGCGGCGGTGCAGCGATTGTTCCATGTTGATGTTCAAGCGAACGGTTCCCTCCGGTAGATCGGTCATGGCTCACCTCCGAGTTTGGCAGCAGGTGAGCAGAGTATACCCATATGAGTAGTTGAGCACTAGGCGGTTTCCGGCCGCATATGCTCCATCAGAAACTCGGGATTGTGCAAAAGCAGGGCCATGGTCCACTCACCCAGCTGGGCCGGGTCGATCTCGAGCGCGGCCCCCAGGCGAAAGGACTGGCTCGGAGACGGAACAAATCTGCTCTCCTCCAGACGCTGGAGGGTATCGACGGGCAGGGCGGCGCGCCGGGCCAGATCGGGGACGCTAAGGTTCAGGTTCCGGCGGCGCCGGGATAGGAAGGAGGACAAAGGGCGAATGGGAGACTCTTTTGTTATGCTCATATGAGTATCGTAGCACTCTTGTCAATCCCACCAAAGCTCCTTCCTTCCGTTCCAGCAAGACTTCAACCTGGTCACCGACGCTACCGGAGTCTTCAACTCCTCCGAAGTGCAGGACATTCCCACCCCGGTCAACCAGACCAACACCACCACGCTCGATAACGTTCCTCTGTCGACCGTGCAGGGTTTCAAGGAACCCGCGCTGCCCTGGTTCACCGATCAGATCCTGCCCTTCGATATCACCATCGCCGCGGCCAACGAGTACGGCGCCGGCGCCTCGGCCAAGCTCTACGGCGTTGAGATCCTCAACGAGGGCTTCGGCACTTCCATCGACGACACCGTCATCGAGCAGCAGGCAACGTTTGTGGCCCAGACTATCGCGCCGCTCCAGGCCTGCGGCACCGCCCAGATCTATGCCGGCTAGCCGGTCGTCCATCTACATCCATTTATATGGGGAAGAACGGCTTGTCGAAGACCTGCGGAATGACCTTGTATACCCGGGGATACGCCCGTGGGTGGCGCTCCGCCACCTTCGCAAGACGCTCCCGCCCAGAACCTCTGAACAGCCCGCAAGCCCTGAACTTACGCGGGGTTTGAGCGCAAGTGGCCTGGCCCATACACCCCTCAGAATGACCTGTCCGGCTCCTGCCAGGCCAGAAAACCTGCCACCTTGGCAACCTGCTGCCGTTTCGGGATTGCCGAAGCCCTCAAAACCGGAAGTCTGTTCTTCAGTTAGAAAGGGGATTGCAGCGGGGAAAGGGCTTAGGTGGGGAACAGGAAGCATCCTTATTGGTTTATTGGTTTGAAGCTATCGGGTGGGTGAAGAGAGAGGGGAGATGCTGGATTCGGGGAGATGTTTCTGTTCTGAGTCTTTGCAATCACAATAAGGAAGAATTTCTTGCCAGGGGGGGAGGCTTCTTCCCGGGCGGCGTTCTTGCTTTTCTTAGTACCACCCTTTGGCGGGTAGAGGATATATCTTTATTCTCCGGGCCCGCGGCCAGCGCCGCCCCCTCATCCCCCACCACTCCTTCTCTTTCCCCTCACCGCTTCGCGGTTGTTCTTTCGCATGCTGTTCCGCAGTCTCCCCGTTCCTGTTCCCTCTCGTTCCGCGGAATCACTCCCTTCATTCCTGCGGAACGCACTGCGGAACGAGGAAGCCGAAGACTCCGTCGAATCAGACGCCTGCATCTGCATTCCTCACTGCCAGGATCAAAAACTCAAGAGGCTCACACGCAATCACCATCCCCCGAACACTTCTCCGGCCCCTTGCCCCCTTCCCGCGGAACAACTTACCATTTCTCCTGCGGAACATTCCCCAGAAGCTGCACCCAGACACAAACCCACCAAATCAATCCAGCTCTTGGCTTCCCCACTTTTGTGCTCGTACACCGCGCTCGATTCCTCGGGATTCTTTCGCGTCGTCAACTTGCGGATCGCCGCGCGATAGTCTTGATTGCGACTTACGGCCGATCAGTCGTTTTCCAATTAACTTCTGTTTTGCGCGTGATCCAGGAGGAATCGATTACTTCCTGAAAGCCGACTTATCGGTACTAACCGCGAGGCAGGAGCACCAAGTCGGCCGCTTCCTCAGCATCTTTGAGGAGCGTTTTGCGCGGCATGCCTAGCTGCGCACGCATGGTTAGCCCACGCGCTAAATCCGTTACTTGGATCGCACGCGCGGCTACCGGAAAGTCAGGTGGGATATCTCCCGCACTGATCCCGTCCCGGAAACGGCGCTCCACCAGGGCCGCGCCGCCCGCGACCGCGCTCTGCAGGAACCGCTGAACCTCAGCGTCGTTCACAAGCGGCGCGACGCACATCATGAGGCAGCCCCGGGCGGACTCTTTCTGGGTCGCACTTTCAACGGCGTACCTCAGAAAGCCGGCGATCGAGTCGCGAAGCGTCTGTGGCGAGAGGAGTGCCTTTGCGGCTAAAGCTCCCTTGCGTTCTGCGTACGCCTTAAGGGCGCGCAAGAATATCGCCCGCTTGTCCCCGAAGATGGCATACAGGCTCGGCCGTCCCACACCCATCCCTTCGACGAGATCGTCAATCGTCACGCCGTCATAGCCTTTCGACCAGAACACTTGAGTCGCCTTTTCCAGCGCCCCCGTCTCGTCGAAGCTGCGCGGTCGACCCCGCGGCCTAGTGGTTTTTTGAATCATTTAGTTCGAAACTCCTTGACACCCTTCATCCCACCATTATAAAACCAAATAGTTCTAAATTAGCAAGCTGATTCTTGCCTCGCGGGGCCTCACGACTTGAGCCTTCAACCTTCACCACGGAGACGCCTATGAAACATTCGATTGCACTCGTCACCGGCGCTACTTCCGGGCTCGGCCATGCGGCAGCCCGCCTGCTCGCCGGAGAGGGCTACCGCGAGATCATCGTCACCGGGCGCAGCCTGACTGGGGCCCAGCAAGCGGCCGCTCAACTCGCGGCTGAAAACAAAAGAGCGATTTTCACGCCGCTGGCACTGGATCTGGACAAGCCGTCCAGCGTTCAGTCGGCCGTTGCCGAGCTCGTCAAGCGAGGCCGGCCGATCGATTTCCTGCTACTCAATGCAGGGTTGGTTCCCTTTAAGAAGCGCGCTCTCACCGCGACGGGCGTCGAGTCTTCTCAGGCCCCGCTCATCGGGCATCATCAACTGACGGTTGGGTTGCTGAATGCCAACTTGCTGAGCCCCAACGCGCGGATCGTTATAGCAGGTGCAGAACCTGCCCGAGGGGGCGTACCCATGTTCAAATACACCGACCTGCCAGCCTTCGCGGCCAGTCGTTACCAAGGTGACCGAACCGCCGCTGTTGAAGCGCTGATACGCAACGGGCCGAACGTGAAGTACGTGCCCAACAATGCGTATGCCGACGCAAAGCTCATCATTGCTTGGTGGACCGCGGCGCTGGCCCGCCGGCTGCCCTCCGGCATGGCCGTGTATGCCGTGTCGCCCGGTGGCGCGACCGGCACCAACGTGGTGCGAAGCGCTGGTTTCGCGTTGAGGTATCTGATGATCCCGATCGTGAACCTAATGCCCGGCATGAATCAGACGCCGGAGACCGCGGCCAGCCGGTATATCCAGGCATCAAAGTTCGGAACTGACCTCTCGGGGCAATTCTTCGCCTCGGCCAAAGGGAAATTCTCAGGCCCAATGGAGGTGCAACGCCAACCACACCTCCACGATCGCGCCAGCCAGGAAGCCGCGTGGCAGGCCGTTGTCAAGGTCTCTGGCGTCGATTTATCGCCGTCGAGTGCGACGATTAAAAACGGCCCGTAGGGTCGACGTACAAAATTTCGTCGTCTTCCGCAGCAACGTGAGAGCGGTGTTCTGAAAGAGAGCCCGATCGCGGCTTGAATTGATTCCGGTAACCCGAATCAGCAGGCGGTTGCGGAGCTACACGTCGTCCGCGCCGTTCTTGCCGCATTTTGAAATAAATAGT
>DATNKA010001126.1:0-2818 GCA_035603655.1 Candidatus Acidiferrales bacterium
CAGTGGCGCTCGCCGCGCAAGCGGTGCAAACCGGAAACAGTTCCATCGTGGTCGCGGGGGGTATGGAATCCATGACCAACGCTCCTTACTTGCTGCCGCAAGCGCGCAAAGGTTACCGACTCGGCAATGGTAAAGTGATCGATTCCATGGTGCACGACGGCCTGTGGGATATCTACAACGACTATCACATGGGCGTGACCGGAGAGAACGTCGCCGAGAAGTATGGCATCACACGCGAAGCGCAGGACGAGTTCGCTGTGAATTCGCACCGCAAGGCAGTCGCCGCGTGGAAGGAGTGCCGCTTTAAATCGCAGATCGTCCCAGTCGAAACTCCCGCGAGGAAAAAAGGTGAAGCTCCAACCCTCTTCGAGAAAGATGAGTCTCCGCGCGAGGACACAACCCTCGAGGTACTGCGCGCCCTCAAACCGGCGTTCAAGAAAGATGGAACCGTGACCGCCGGCAACGCGCCGGGAGTAAACGACGGCGCCGCGGCAGTCGTGGTGACCAGCGCTCAGCGCGCCAAAGAGCTCGGCGCTCAATCCATGGTTCGAATCGTTGCCCAGGCCACCAGCGGCGTCGAGCCAAAATGGGTGATGATGGCTCCTGTTGATGCGGTTCGAAAAATCTGGGAAAAGACCGGATGGAAGAACGAAGACGTCGATCTCTATGAACTCAATGAAGCATTTTCGGTTCAGGCGCTGGGCGTAACCCGTGAACTCGGGCTCGACCTCAACAAAGTCAACGTGAATGGCGGCGCTGTGGCCATCGGTCATCCCATCGGAGCTAGCGGTGCCCGCGTGCTCGTGACTTTAATTTATGAGATGGCACGCCGTGACGCGAAGCGCGGAATCGCCGCACTCTGCCTCGGCGGCGGCAACGCTGTTGCAATGGCGGTAGAACGAAATTAGCACGATCCAGGTTATCCCGGCTCCGGCGAACCGAACGAAGCAGCCGCTGGCAGGGTGACGGTGAACGCCGCTCCGCCTCCGGGCGCGTTGGCGGCCTCCACCGTTCCGTTGTGTTCCTTCACCACTGATTTGCAAATGCTGAGTCCTAACCCCGTTCCTCGTCCCGGCCGCTTCGTTGTATAGAAGGGATCGAAGATGCTGGCTAGAATATCCGAAGGAATTCCTGGACCATCGTCTAAGAAACTCGCCCACACCGACTGCCCGCTGGTTCCCAGACGTATGCGTAACGTTCCCCGGTCGCGTCCCTCGCGAATGGCCTGCTCCGCATTTAAAATCAAATTCAAAAAGATCTGCATCAGTTGGTGAGGATCGCCCTGAACGTAAGGCAGTCCGGACTCGCGAACGAAGTCAACCGTGATGTTGTTCTTTCGCAGCGAGTAGGAGTGCAGATTGAGGGTTCGTTCCACGATCTCCCCCAGGTTGACGCGCGTCTTTCCTGGCGTTGGCGGAGTCGCGAAATAGGTCAAGTTGTGAACAATTTCCGCAGCCCGGCGTGCTTGCTGCTGCAGTATCGCAATCTGCTTCCGCGCCGAATCGGTGGTCTGACTGTCCTGCAAAAGCTCGCTCACGCCGAGAATGCTGGTGAGAGGATTATTCAGTTCGTGGGCGACCCCGCCAATCATCGCCCCCATGGCGGCCAGCCGTTCGCTCTGCACCAGCTGCTGCTCGAACTTCTTTTCTGTTGTGATATCGCGCACAGAAATGATTACACCGGCGAGTTTGGAATCTGCGTCGAAGAACTGGCTGGCCGAGGCCCGCATCGTCTGTCCGCTACCGTCGCTCCGGCGCGCCCCATATTCAGCCGATTCAAACACTTTATCGCCGGTAACTACGTCGTGGTAAAGCGCGACCAGTTCGGGTGCGTTACCCTGTGTTTCGGAAATCTTCTTCCCCAACAATTCCTCCGACGGACACCCCAGCAGATCACGCACGCGTGAACTCACAAAGGTGTAACGCTCTTCCAGATCGACTACCAGAATAAGATCGGGAAAGCTGTCCAGCAGCCGCCGGCGGAATTCTTCCTGTTGCGCCACTTGCCGCTCAAGTTTTCGCCTCTCCGTGACGTCCACCAGTGTGCCCTGGTAACGAATCAATTTGCCGGCATCATCCCACACCGCGCGTGAGGATTCGAGAAACACGGCGGCGGTTCCATCCTTCTTCCGGAGCGTTATCTCGCGCGCTCGCACGCCCCCGCGATCGTCCGCCGCTCGGCCAAGCACGGGCGGTTGTCCGGGATCGGCGTTCAGCTGAAGAGGCTCGAGAGCAAGTAGTTCTGCTTTCGTCGCATAACCCAATACGCTGACCAGTGCCGGATTCGCATCCAGCAGTCTCCCCTCTGGCGTGCTGAAGTAGGCCCCCTCCTGCAGCGTCTCAAAGAGTTCCGTGAAGCGGAGCTCTTTCTCGTGCTGCTCGGTAACATCACGACCCAGTGCGCTCACTCCCACAACTTCGCCACCCTTGAGGATCGCATTCAAAACGCAATCGAAATAGAGTGGACGGGAACCGTTCTTGAAACGCACCCGCACCGTACCGGCCCAGTGTCTCTTCTCGAGAAAACGCACGAGCCCGCCTTCGACGCTGGTGCGCGCTGGTTCTTCCAGAAACTCGAAAAATTTATGTCCCACGATTGCGGTATATGGAAGTCCCGCTAGTTCGCTGACCCGTTTGTTTACGGTGCGTAAAGTGCCGTCCAGCGACACGGCGCAAGCAGCGTCGTCAAAGGAGTCAATCAGTTCCTTGAAGTTGCGCTGCGAGCGCGCAATCAGTTCATTTAGCTGATCTAGTTGCTCTTCGGACGGAGCGGCTCCCACATGTTCCTGTAGATCCTGCAGCAACACTTTGAGTTCCCC
>DATNKA010001127.1:0-4468 GCA_035603655.1 Candidatus Acidiferrales bacterium
TGCGTTGTTAAGAGAGGTCCGTTAGTTGACAAGCGATACCGTTGATGCTGAAGCAAGTAACTAAAAGCAATGCTGGTTCCGTCCGAGAACGTGCATTGTGCGCGGGTTGGCGACTGCGCCTCATCTTGAGAGGCGGCTCCCATTGCGAAAAGGATTAGGCCCAGGATCGTCGCTGCTTTCATGTGCATCCCTCCTGCTTCCGCTGGCTAATTTTACTCTCAACCCACACAGGAAGAAGTATTCATTCTCCGTAACTGTCGAAGACGGGCGCTTTCGCTCACCGAGAATTGGCCGACGCCCCTGCCCGGTCAAAAAGTGCAATTTGATGTTTCATCAACTAATCAGTTCTTGCCCGAAAAAGCCATTTTGAAAGGACCAGCGGCACCAGCAGAACGATGGTCAGTACCTCGCAGAAATTGCCTATCCCTCTGTAATTGGAGAGGACCGCAATTGAGGTTATTGTCGTCGCGATCACTAGGAGCAGCACCGGCATCGGCTGCGGACGCGATTCTGCTTTGATCACAAAAATCGGCAGTACTGACCAGATTAACCCGTAATTGGGTGCTTTGATCGCCATCAGTGACTGCCTGATTGTGGGGCGAGAATCGTTTGTTTCGACCCTCATAGGACGCTCGGGCTCGCCACCATAGTATTGCTATTTCGCCCTCTCTCTTGAACTGCGGTTCCAGATGGTTGTTGTAACCAGGCTGATTTCGCCAAGCGAAGACAAAGTTCCGACACGCTGACGAATAAATCACCTCGGGCTGTATCGAAAGATGGGGCGCCGAGTTTGGCTCAGCGCCCATAACCAGCGAACGGATCAAGAAACCTTGTCGCGCATCGGCAAGGGCTAGACCGTGATCGGATTTCCGTTGAACCTCGTGAATGTAAAGCCACTGAATGGTTCATTGTACGTGTGTCGCTGTTCCCGTAGGATGCTGATGGTGACCTTCTCACCGAGCAGGAGAGCTTGCTCGGCATCAGAACGCCAATGCACCCCGGCCATGTCGCGCCCCAGCGCCACATTGTTGGCGAGCTTGTTCAGTTCGCCGCCCACCGTGATCTGCCCCGCGTCGGAACCCGTGTAGGGCAGCAATGACTGACCATCGTCGGAGGCTACCACGGGATTGGGTATCACATAGCTTTCGTTAAAGAACGCCTTCAGGGCAGTAACACACGCGCCCGCAATCACACCATGTCCCTCGGCGTACGACGGATGCTGCGGACCCCCTTCTGGGTAAGCGGCTGGCAGAAGGTAAGAGCCATACTTTGTGAAGATCTGCTGAACGGCCTGAGATTTCAGCACATCTCGATGAACGGGATACTTTGCCACACCGGTAATCGTATTGTGGACCAGGCCTCCATACGCGATCGGCCGCAAGGCGCGGTGTACAAACCACTTCTGATACCACATGGCCTTTAGCGCCCGGTTCGAAACCTCGCCCAGCAAATCGACAATGTGCTGCGGTCCGAAGGTTTGAACCCCGGATTGGTTCGCGATGGTGTTATACGGATTCCCCGGATTGAACGGGGCCTTGTTGCCTAGCAGCCACTGGCATGCGAACAGGTAAGCCTGGAAGGCGAAATCCACATGCACCCAGGCTCCCAGGTCGCGACCGTCCTTGATGTAGCTTGTACCCGAAACCACATTGCCCGCGAAAGGTCCCTCTCCGTTTTGCACGGCCAGCCAGGACGTGAAGTCCGTCAAATAGTCCGTGTTCGCAGCATAGGCGTTGTACTTCTGAGCGACGCTGAGTGTTCCAAAGCCAACCGGCATCAGAAAAAGTTGCGAGAGGTACGGCCCGATCACATCACCCGGCGTGAACCCGCGGAACAAAGTACCCGGTGTAACCTGACCGTTCACTTTGGGCCCTTTAAAGCGCGCCAGGTGATTGAGGTCAGCGATCGCCGTCTCGGTAATTGGCTCGTTGCCGTACTGCGAGAATGGGACGTCCCGCGCCAGAGCCATCCAGTAGTCTTCGACCATTTCACCGGCCCTCTCCGCGCTCGCCAGTGCAGGCGAGGGCGGGATCGTGAGTTGGCCGCTATCCGTGCCTTCCAGATCGAAAGCGAGTCCGCCCTGCGGATCCGACAGCTTCACGGTTCCGCCCAACGGAATATTCGCGAAGTCGCTCGGCTTGCCGCTGCTAACCGCAACCAGCAGTGCTTGGTAGGCCGCCGGCTCTACTTCGCCGATGCTGTCGTGGGGCAGACCCTGCGAGTAATTTCCGATGTAATTGGGATACCGGGCCTCATCGCCATTATTGTTTTGCGCTGGAATTGGCACGTTGCGTTCGAGAACTGCAGCGTTGAACCGAAGTTGAAATGACCGGTCGGCACGCGCGTCCGATTCTGCGATTTGGCCTTCCGCCTTTTCACTCAACAACGCAGGTAAACCGGCGCTCGCGGCGGCTGCGGCCAGCGTCGAAGCTCCAGCCCGGCCGAGAAACGACCGCCTGCTGAAAGAGTGAGTCGAGTTAGTCGAGTTAGTCGAGTTAGTTTCTAAATTCTCAGTGCCTAAGTTGGGGTTGAGTTGTTCTTGGTTGTCTTCAGGATTTGCATTCGTCTGGTGTTTGCTCATATGACCTCCCGAAAGATTTGTTCCTGACTCATGTATCAGGTTTCTATGGACAGGGTGATTGGGATCAGAAACGGGGCCTATTCAGTCAAACCGCGACTGGCGCGCGCGGGTCAATGCGGCTGAGAGAAGCGTTCATTATGTCCCAAGTAATTGGATTGTCAAGAGCATTAAGCTGAGCATTGACCAGGCAACCGCAACGCCAAGGCTGGCAATTGTCGCAAAATCTTAGTTTCCTATCGACAAGTGCGCCGGCGGTGAGCTTCTGCGGGGACCCAAGTGTTTCCCGCCGGGGCACTTGCGATAGGAGGATTTGTACGAAGCCGCTGGCGCGGCGGACGCGGTGCAGCTATGCGTTTTGCATGGGCGATTCGCGATTTGTTGGTCGCAGGGTTGGGTTGAGCGGAGTGGTAAAAGATGTCGGCGAGAGTGTTGGTAGGTCCGAGGAAGCGATGCGGTGCGGGTAATTTAGGAGAGTAAGTGGTGGATTGAGGTGGATTTCGGTGCGTACAGACACTATGGCTGTCGGAGCAGAAGCTCGCGCTGTGGAGAGCGGCATGGTTGGATGATTAGGAAGAGTCAAGGTACGCGCTCCTGGGGGAGAGTTGTCAAACAGGAGTGACAGAGAATCTTTCGACGATAAGCATGGGAGTGGAACATTTTGGGCAGCGGAAACAAGTGGGCTGAGTGGGGGAAGAAGTGATGACTGTGGGTGTGTGCGCGGGGGGATAGTCGTCGAGCAGGCGCTGACAGAGGGGCAAGAGTCTGGCACGGCGGCGAGTGGCGAGGAAGCCGAAAGAGCGGATGCGGACAAAGCCGCGAGGCAAAACGTGGAGTAAGAAGCGGCGTAGGAACTCTTGCGAATCGAGCGGCATGGTTCTCTTCTTATTTCCGTGGGCATAATCTCTCCAACGGAAAGTAACCTGGTCATACTCGAAGGCCACGAGGCGGAAGTTGGTGATGGCGACGCGATAGGTGTAGCGGGCGAGATAGCCGAGCACATGATGAGGACCACCGCTGCAATTGCTCTCTCAGGCTTACAGCTATGCCGTTACCTCTGACCGGCCAAAGCTCAATCGTGCCCCTAAGATTGAGCGTTACAGCGAGAAGGGTAACCAGCGCAAGGGGCAGTTCTCGCCGGCCGAGGCAGAGGCGATTTTTAACAGCTTGCCGTCATACCTGGCCGATGTTGCCAGCTTTGCCTATGAGACGGGCCATCGCTCCGGTGAGATTCGGCAGTTGCAATGGCCGCACTTGAAACCAAATGTTAACCGCATTCCAGCGTCAATTACGAAGAACGGCGAGGAACAACAGATTGCATTGACTGAGGAGATTGAAGAAATCCTAGCTCGCAGGAAGAGTGATAGGCGCCCTGGTTGTGACCTGATCCTCCATCATGATGGAGCGCCCATTGTCGACTACCGCAAGTGCTGGTATTCGGCTTGTGTCTGTCTCGGACTTGCCGCGATTGTCGCGATGCTCAGGGCCGCTATACATCCAAGCCGAATGTAGATAAGAAATGTTCTGTTTGTGGAAAGTCGTGGGTCGAGAATCCAAAGTACATCGGACGAATCTTCCACGACTTTCGGCGAAGTGCTGCAGCATGAGGCATGGAAAGCTGGCAGTTCGGTGGACGATTGCATGAAGATCACCGGCCACAAGACCTCTAGCATGTTCAAGCGCTATGCAGATCTGTTCAGCGATGAGGAGAAGCGTACACGACAGCGCGCAGTACAGAGCAAGCGCCGCGAATGGAAAAAGGCACAAGCGGACAGTGTGGTCGCTATGCCCAAGCGGGCAGCCATCCAATAGAACGCGCACACAACGCGCACACTAAAAAAGGGGAGCCTGAATCTCGGCTCCCCTAACTCTATGATTCCATTGGTTGCG
>DATNKA010001128.1:0-4423 GCA_035603655.1 Candidatus Acidiferrales bacterium
CAAGCACCGGTTGCAACAGATTCCAATCGAAAGCTTCGAGGTGCCCGATGTAAAAGACGATGCGGTGGCGTTCGGCGATGGGCCGTTCGTAAAGCGAATCCGGATTCACGATCGCGAAGAGATCATCCGTTTGCTGACGAGCACGCGATAGTTGCTCGATCAGTTCGTGACCAATGGCAGCTTCGGTATAAGTTGTAGGCATGCGGATCTCCGAAATCTAACGACCAACAACGTGGGTCTTGGAAATAGGGCCCGTGGTCTGACGATTTTACCCGTGTCTCTCTCCGAGTACCATAGGCTTATGTCCCTGCCGATATTTCATGTGGACGCCTTCACAACAAGCCCTTTCGCAGGCAATCCGGCCGCAGTTTGCCCCCTCGTGGAGTGGTTAGATGATGATTTACTGCGTTCGGTCGCCGCAGAAAACAATCTTTCCGAGACCGCTTATTTCGTTCCCCGGGGCGAACACTATGACCTGCGGTGGTTTACGCCCAGCTGCGAGGTGAAACTTTGCGGGCATGCGACCCTGGCGTCCGCCTTTGTACTGATGCAAGTTCTTGCACACGGAGTGGAGCGGGTGCGCTTCGAAACCCGTTTCAGCGGTGCGCTCACCGTTTCTCGCGATGGGGATTTGCTCGCCATGGACTTCCCTGCCCTTGCCCCTTGGCCTTGCTTGGACCCGCCGGCGGCATTGGTGGGAGGGCTGCGGAAGGCTCCCGCCGAGCTCATGCAAATCGAAGACAACTACTTTGCCGTGTATGAGCGCGAGGAAGATGTAAGGAGCATCCGTCCCGATCTCAGGATGCTTAAGGAACTCCATCCTGCTGGAGTTGCGATCACCGCTCCCGGGAGGGATGTCGATTTTGTGTCCCGCTATTTTGCGCCCAGCTACGGCATTCCGGAAGATCCGGTAACCGGCTCGACGCACTGTTCGCTGGCTCCCTACTGGGGGCGGCGGCTGGACAAAGCGAGCCTGCACGCGCGTCAGGTCTCGGAGCGTGGGGGAGAGTTGTGGTGCGAAGTCAAAGGGGAGCGAGTGATTCTAAAAGGGCATGCGGTGCTGACCCTACGCGGCGAACTGCTGACTTAAATTTGAAGGCCTCAATGAACTAATCCCTTGCTTCGCAGAAAGTCGCGCGCAACATCCTTGGCATCGCGACGTTGTCCATCGAGGGCGTAATTTAATTTCTGCATCTCCTGATCGGAAATCTTACCGCCTAACTCCGCAATTGCTTCGCCGACTTCTGGATGCTGTCGCAGCGTCTGCTGGCGGATCACGGCGACCGCTTCGTAGGGAGGGAAATAGTGGCGGTCATCTTCGAGAACGAACAAATCGAGCGCTGGAATCAGGCCGTCCGTGGCGTTGCCCGCAGCAATATCGATCTGATGATCTTTCAATGCCGGGGCGAGCAGGCCCAGATCCATGACCCGGGGTGGCGCGGCGAAGCGGAGGCCGTAAGCGGCAGCCAGTCCGGCATAACCGTCAGGCCGCTCCATAAATTCGTAGCCGAACCCGGCGCGCCATTGAGGAGCGAAAGCGGAAGCTTGCGATAAAGTTCTAAGATTCAAGCGGTGCGCGTCGTCACCCCGAATTTCCATCGCAAACGTATCGTTGAATCCGAACGGAGGGCTCACGGTAAGGCCAAAGTGGGTCTCATATTCGCTTTTCACCCGTTGATACACTCCAGCGCGATCACTTGCGACCTTCTGTTTCAAGATGGCCGTGAGCGCGGTGCCGGTGTATTCCGGATAGATATCTATGCGCCCCGCCAGCATGGCCTGCTGGCAGATGTAAGTTCCGGCCAGGTAGAAGCGGCGGTCGACTTTCAGGAGCGTGCGCGCCTCGACCATCTGAGCCAGAAGCTCGCCCAGCATCAGCGACTCGGTGAAGTTCTTGGAGCCAATTACGATGCGGTTTGCACGGGGTGGCGCACAAGACGGAAGGAGCAGAGCGACAAGAACTGCAAATGTCGCAATTCGTCGTCGCGCATGCAAAGAGCTGCGAAACACCCCGTGGCGATCCCCTTTCATCGCGGTTGCAGACGCCTCTCCAGCCATCCCAAGCCAAAATCAGCAGTTAGCGCTAGTATTGCGGCGGGAATCGCTCCGGCCAGAATGAGCTGATTGTTGACCATGGCGAGCCCGCGAAAAATGAACTCGCCCAAACCGCCGGCTCCAATCGCGGCCGCAATGGTGGCAAGGCCCACGGAGACGACCACCGCCACCCGCACACCGGAAAGAATCACACTTACCGCCAGCGGCAACTCCACCTGAAACAAGAGCTGGCGGCCGGTAAGTCCCATGCCGCGACCGGCCTCGACGACGGAGGGATCGACGCCGCGAATTCCTGTATAGGTATTGCGAATCACGGGCAGAAGCGCGTAAAGGGTCAGAGCGAGGATGGCGAGTCGGTCGGCACGGGCGCCGATCCAGGGCACGGGCAGCAGAAAGCCGAACAATGCGAGACTCGGAATCGTCTGGACAACGTTCGCGGTTCCCAACACCGGTTTGTTCCACACTGGCCAGTGAGCGCTCAATATGCCAAGCGGAATGCCGATCAGCACGGCCAGCAGCGTGGAAATTCCTACCAGCCAGAGATGCTCCAGCGTGAGTTCCAGAATTTCTTCGTGATGCTGTAGGAAGAAGTGAAAGACGTTCATTCCGATCCTCGAGTTGCCACCGAGTTCAGTCCTTCTCCGAAAGCTTGCACATAGGCGGCGGCCAATGGGTCAGTCGATCGCAAGAAATCCTGCGGGGGAAGAACTGTAACTAACTGCCCCGCCTCCATCAGCGCTATGCGAGAACCGAGCCGTAAGGCTTCGCGCAAGTCGTGCGTAACGAAGACTACCGTCTTGTTTAGCCGCTCCTGCAACAATAGAAACTCGCGCTGCAATTGATCGCGGGTCAGCGCATCGAGAGCGCCGAACGGTTCATCCATCAGGAGGATCGACGGGTCGGCGGCGAGAGCACGAGCCACTCCCACTCGCTGCCGCTGTCCCCCGGAAAGTTGATAAGGATAGCGCGAAACAATTTCTCTACCGAGCCCAACTATCTGCAGTAACTCTTGGACGCGAAGATGAATCCGGTCGGTCGGCCAAGCTTCGATCCGGGGAACGAGACCGATATTGCGTTCCACCGTGAAGTGAGGGAACAAGCCCACGTCCTGAATGACATAGCCGATGCTTCGCCGCAGGCGAATCACGTCAGTCTCCGCGTTGGGCGCGCCGTTCACCCACACCTCCCCGCCACTTGGGTTCAGCAGACGATTGACCAGTTTCAGGGTGGTGGTTTTGCCGGAGCCGCTGCGTCCGAGCAAAACCAGAGTCTCACCGCGTTGCACTTGAAGATTCAGGTCTCGAAGTAATGGCTGGCCGTTAGGAAGTACATAGGCCACGTCGCGAAATTCGATCACCGGTGCGTTTGCGGGAATTGTTCGCATGTTCGAATCAAACGATCTCGGATAACCATCTCGGATCAAACTCGACAATCGATCTTCATCGTCTTCATCATCAAAACGTGCTTGCCAAGCATACCGGAGTCGACAAGGCTGCGCAGCCCGGTCCAAAGTTGCTTTCGCGCGAATGGCCTCGAGAGAAGCAAATAGGCGATCCGGCTCCCTGCCGCGGTCATCTTCTGAAAACAGTTCTGAACTTTAACCGGCTATGAGTGTGTTCGCTTCACGCAATTTTGTTTCCTGGATGATGGTTATCCTAATTCCCTCTGTCGCTGCTGCCAGTGGATGCGGGTTCTGCCAGTCGCTGCCCTGAACGATCTGGATTACTGTGAGACCTTCTCGCGTCCCCGCCAAGACTTCAGCAGAATCTCTGAATGCAGCGTATACTAAAGCTCTTGACCTCGAAGACACCCTAGAACAGCACGTTGCGCCTTCGCGATTGAGAACATTCTCTGAAAGGCGAGTGACGTGTTAATCGAAATCCCAGGAAGTCACTCTCTTAAACCCAAGACACCCGCCACCCAACGAATTTGCGGTGTGGCCTATTTGATGGTGCGCTCTTAAGCTCTCCATCCATTGTGCCGCGGCGTGACAGCGCGCCAACGCGGGACATCAGCCTGAGTGCCGCAAGGTTTTTACGTTAATCAGCCCTAGGGCAGGAGAGAACAAATGTCCGGAATCAACGGCGACAAAGCGAGATTCAACCGGCGGCGCAGGCAAAAGATCAGCCGGCGGGTCAGCAATCAGAAAATGTTGAAAACCTTGGCGGAGAAACATCTGGTGCCTGCGGGATCGCAGACAAGCCAGAAGGAGAAAGCGGTATGACCGCGTCCGCTGTGACATTGTCGGTTTCGACTCCGAGTGCCAGCCTGCCCAAGAAAAAGCGCGTACTCCTGCTGGATACTTCTCAGACGAAACGCGACTTGCGGGCCGACGTGATGCGAAAGCTCGGCATTGAAGTTGATTGTG
>DATNKA010001129.1:0-4227 GCA_035603655.1 Candidatus Acidiferrales bacterium
GCAGGTAAATCCGCCCGATCTCCGGCAGCTCCATCAAGAGATTCGCCAGCCACACCTTGCCAATAAATCCCGTAACTCCAATCAACATCACGTGCTTGCCGCCCAGCGCCCGCCGCACCGAAAATCCCGGAGCCTGTTGCCGCCCTTCGAAATGCACAATGGGATGTGGCAGAGCGGCTGATTCCCGGCCGGATCCAATCACCGATGCCCGCAATTCCTCAAGCGTTATATCCAGTTGCCGTGCCAGTGTCTTCGGCGCACGCCGTCCGTCCGGGCTTTGTTCCTGGATCCGGGCAAATGCTCCTCGCGGCCGGATCACCGGCTCCAGCAATCGCCCCGTCGCCACTCCGTCGCGAAATTCCAGCCGGTTTGCCACCAGCCGTTTAACCCCGAGATGCTGCGCCAGAGGCTTCATCACATGCTCAAGCCCCTGACTGACCAGCACTACGTCGGCACCCGCACGAACCAATTCCTGCACGCGCTCCGCCCCACGAGGCTTCAATTGCGGCTTCAATTTGTATTGGAAATATTCCTCGCCCAAAAGGTCCAGCCGGTCACGTGTCACCCCTCGCAAGGCCGTGTGCACAACGCGGGTCGCGAATTTACGGTTTGTCGAATACAAAAATGGTCGCAGGGCCGCCATTAAGAAAATTAGCCCGCGCCGCCGAAAACGCTCCGAAAAGGTTTGGGCGTTCCAGGTGAAGAACGCCACCGGCTGGACCACCGTCAGGTCCAGCAGGCTTCCCTCCACTCGCCAATACACCGTGGGTAGCGCGCGCGAGAACGCATCGGGTTTGTGATTAACTTGTTCCAAAGCACATCCATCCTCGCCCAGGGATTTCCCCAGGCACTCGGACGAATCTTCTATTGTAAACAATGCGAAGCAATCCTCGAAGCCCCTTATCGGAAAGGATCGGTTATCAAGGGTGGACGTGCCCGGGCCGCGAGAGATGAGGAAGAAGATGGTGAAATAGACCCAAAAAATTAAGAAGTCCCAACCCGGAGGTTGGAACTCCCTAATTCAGCAATTCAGCGCTTATCGCTCATAAAGACTACGAAGCTCGGCGCTGCCGATCCTTCTCGTCCTGCTCGTTCTGAGAAGGATTCTTCTTGTTGGGGTCAACATTGCCCTGCTGCTGTTGGCCACCGGTCTGACCGGATTGTCCGCTCTTCTGACCTTGGCCACCCTGCTGCTTATTTTTTTCCAGGTCATCTGCCATGGTTACTCCTCCTCCATTGTGGCAGCGCACGCCTTAACGCGCGCCGCGGGATTGTCTGTTGGCATCTGTTTAGTTAGTTGCCCTAATCCCGGCGCGGGGTTGATAACTATTTTCTACCTCGATGGCAGCAGAAAGGTATGCTTCACTTTGCTGGCTTCACTTCCAGTACTTCACACTTTTCAATCACCGGAGCCTTTGCCAGCAACGTTCCCGCATTCGCCATCAAAGCCGCTGCTACCCGCCCGTTCAAGTGCGCCTGCCGTCCCGCTTCGTCCTTAAAAACATCGAAGATGCCAAACGTCGACGGCCCCATCTTGATGGCAAACCATTCCAGGGTCTCCGGTTCCTCTTGCACAATCGACAACGCGCTCCGCAAAAAACTCTCCACTTCCGCTTCCTTGCCTGGCTTCGCCTCCACCCGCGCGAGCAGTGCCAATTTCACTACGGCCATATTTGTGTCCTCACTTTCCTAGGGTTGGATGTTTCTAAACGCGAATTTGTTTCTATATAAGCCGACCGCAACCGCGCTTTTTCTTTGGCAGGCATTTTTACACTGCCGTAACAATCCCTCCGTATAGTGGTGCTCTTCACAGCTCCACATTGAGGATAATCATGTCCACCGCGCCGACCACCGTTCTCGACCAAAAACTATCACGATCTCCCGGCAAACTCGGCATGCTGATTTTCGGTGTCGTGCTGATCGTGGGAGTTGCGTATGCCGGCTCCAGCCTGCTTCACGACCTATCCTTCGTGCACAGTGACTCGATCCTGCCTTACCTGCTTCTGGGTCTCGCCTTGCTGGTCGCGCTTGGCTTCGAGTTTGTCAACGGGTTTCACGATACCGCCAACGCCGTCGCCACCGTGATTTACACGCACTCCCTCGAACCTCACATCGCAGTAGTCTGGTCCGGCTTCTGGAATTTTCTCGGCGTGCTCGCCTCCAGCGGGCTGGTAGCTTTCGCCATCGTCTCCCTGCTGCCAGTGGAATTGATTCTGCAAGTCGGCAGCAAAGCCGGATTCGCCATGGTTTTCGCTCTGCTCGTCGCCGCCATCATCTGGAACCTCGGTACCTGGTATTTCGGACTGCCCGCCTCGAGTTCGCACACGCTGATCGGCTCCGTGATCGGAGTGGGCATCGCCAACCAGCTGATCTCCGGTCGAAGCGGCACCAGTGGCATCGACTGGGGTCAAGCCAGAAACATCGGCTGGTCTCTGCTCCTCTCGCCGGTGGTGGGCTTCGGTTGTGCGTTCCTTTTGCTGCTCCTCGCCAAGGCCCTTATTCGCGACCCCAAGCTTTATAAGGCTCCCGAAGGCGCCGAGCCTCCCCCGTTCTACATTCGCTGCCTGTTGATCCTCACCTGCACGGGGGTCAGCTTTTTCCACGGCTCCAACGATGGACAAAAAGGCATGGGCCTCATCATGCTGATTCTCATCGGCACGGTTCCCACCGCCTATGCTCTCAACCATGCAATTACCTATCAGGATTCTCAGGATTTCATCGCCGTGTCTCAACAAGCCGCGAACGTTCTCGACCACTACGTCAGTCCCGACGCGGCGGTCGGCGACGCCCACGATGACGTCACGGCATACATTCGCGATAAGAATTTCACACCTGACACCATGCTCGCCCTGCGCACTCTGGTCAGCGACATTGGAAACGAAACCGCCCTTTACAAAGAAATGAGGAACATCCCCAACGAGCGCGTGCGTAACTTCCGCAACGATATGTATCTCGTCAGCGAAGCCATCCGCCTCATGCAGAAGAATCACAATCCGGCTTTTTCTGCTTCCGACAGCGCCATCCTCCTCAACTACAAGCAGCACATCGACCATTCCACTCGTTTCATTCCACTCTGGGTAAAAGTCGCCGTGGCCATGGCGCTGGGCCTGGGGACGATGGTCGGATGGAAGCGCATCGTCGTAACCGTCGGAGAGAAAATCGGCAAGAGCCACCTCACCTACGCCCAAGGCGCGGTCGCCGAAATCACCGCCATGGCTACCATCGGCGCGGCCGACGGCTTCGGTCTTCCGGTCAGCACCACGCACGTGCTCTCCTCCGGAATCGCCGGCACCATGGCCGCCAACCACTCCGGAATCCAGTGGTCCACCGTCCGCAACCTAGCCATGGCATGGGTGCTAACGCTTCCGGTAGCCATGATGCTGTCGGGATCTTTATTCTGGCTGTTCCGTAAGACCTTCTAATCCCCGGGACGACCTGCTTGATCGGGCCGACATGGAGGCACAATTTTTCGGGTTCTCCGAAAAACTTTTTGGAACTGGCCGGGTTCGAGGCTCATAACCACTGATCGTTTGTGGTTGGAGCCTTCAGCCTCCGCTTCTGAATTCCTTACCGCTTCCGTCGCCAAGGAGAATCACCATGAAATCCACTCTCAGGGTCTGCTTACTTATCGGTGCCGGACTCTCGGCACCGTTAGCTCGTGCGCAGTACGGCACGACGCCAATTAAGCACGTTGTTGTGATTTTTCAGGAAAACCGCACACCCGACAATCTGTTTCAGGGATTATGCACAGCTAACGGCGGCGTGCCGGGATGTAGCGCCTCGGGAACTCCGGGGACGTACGAGATCGCATCGACTTATGTGAATGCCGATGGTCAGACCGTTCCATTACTGCCGGTCGGGCTAGCCACCAACTTCGATCTGGACCACAGCCACGGCGGACCCAAGCTCAACGGAACGATCAGCGGTTGGAATTTTGAGTTCAAAAACCAGGGAGTCAGCGGCAAGCCCGCAGCCAACGTCCCGACAGACTGTGGCGCCAACGTCTTTGGCTGCGTCGTCCCGGCCGACAACTATTCTCAGTTCATGTATGTGTACAACACTCTGGTAACGAACAGCAACGGCAGCAGAGGTGGTCTTCTCGATCCCTATATAACCTTAGCAACCACCTATGGATGGGGCAACCGTATGTTTCAGACCAACCAGGGCCCGAGTTATCCGGCCCATCAATTTATTTTTGGAGCCACTTCGGCGCCTTCTGCGGCGGAC
>DATNKA010001130.1:0-3175 GCA_035603655.1 Candidatus Acidiferrales bacterium
TCGCTGAACAGCCAGGGCAATACCTCGATCGGAGCCGGCGTCATCAATTTTGACGCCGGTAGCCACAGCATCTCGGCCAGCTACGCCGGCGACCCGAGTTTCAGTGTAAGCAACAGTACCCAACCCGTGACCTTCACGATACAGCCGGGTTTCGCCGGAGTCTCGGGTCCGACGGATGTTAGCGTGACTAGCCCTGGCATGTCAGGTACCACCACGGTCGGCATCATTGCCTCTACCGGCTTTACGACAGCCGTTTCCTTCACCTGCTCGGGTTTACCGGCCGAAGCCGCCTGCAGTCCGACCTCGGCTAAGGGAAGTGGTCCTAACACGATTGTGAATACCAACATCACAGTGAGTACTACAGCACCGCACACCACGATGCTTCAGCCCAGCCCCCGGCCGTACTATTTCGCCACGATCTTTTTCTCGACGATCTTTATCCCGGCGATCTTTGGCGGGCTGCCGTTGGCGGGCGTCTTCTTCCTCGCTGCGCCTGAACGACGGCGGCGGAGCGTGCTGCTGGGAATGATGTTACTTGCGCTACTGGTGACTGTCCCGGCCTGCGGGGGCGGCGGGGGTGGAAGTCATCATACGCAAGATCCCGGCACGCCGGCCGGCACCTATATGGTGACAGTCACCGCGACGGCGGGATCGATTTCACAACAAGGCAGCTTTACGCTAACCGTGCAGTAAGGCGAAGCCGGACTTCTTATTATTTTCGGTTTTTTCCGCTTGGCTCTCGAGCGCCGGGCGATCTGCTCGTCGTCCCACGTCTGTGTCCGTTACAATCTCGCTGACCCTTTCTTTATCTTTTTGAGTTTCTTCTTTTTGAGCTATTCCTATGAAACTGTCTCACATCGCATCCGCTCTGAACGTGCGCCTCGAAAACGAGTCGGCAGATACTGAAATCACTGGGCTTAACGGGATCGAGCAGGCGGGGCCCGGTGAATTGACATTTATTTCGAATCCTAAGTATGCGGCGGCGGCGCGTTCGACCAAGGCTTCGGCGGTACTTGTGGCGGAGGATTTTGCGGGCAGTTCGGCGGCCACGCTGCTGCGGGCTAAAGATCCTTATCTGAGCTTTGCCCGGGCGCTCGAACTGTTCCATCCCGGGCTGCGCTATGAGCCGGGAGTGCATAACAGTGCAGTGGTTCATATCACGGCAAAGATTGGGCATAACGCGCATCTCGGTCCTTATGTGGTGGTCGGAGAGAACGTCAAGATTGGTGACAATGCAGTGTTGCTGGCGCACGTGGTGATTTATCGCGGAGCGAAGATCGGGAATAATTTCTTCGCGCATGCTCAGGCGGTGGTCCGGGAAGATTGCGTCATCGGTAATAATGTGTTGCTGCAAAACGGAGTGGTGATCGGGTCCGACGGCTTTGGTTTCGCCAAGACTCACGATGCGCGCTGGCACAAGATTCCCCAGCCCGCGCCCGTTGTGATCGAAGATGATGTGGAAGTGCAGGCGAATTCCTGCATCGATCGTGCCAGCGTCGGCGAGACCCGCATCCGGCGCGGGGTTAAGATCGATAATCTTGTGCAGGTTGGTCATGGATCGCAAGTGGGCGAAGATGCGCTGCTATGCTCGCAGGTCGGACTTGCGGGTTCCACGGAAATTGGCAAGCGCGTGATTTTGACTGGGCAGGTTGGGGTGGTGGGACACTGCAAGGTTGGAGACGATGCCATCGTCACGCCACAGAGCGGTGTGGCCCACGACATTCCGGCTGGAGCGCTGGTGAGTGGGGCTCCTGCAGTCGATCACAAATTATGGCTGAAGTATTCTGCGCTGCTCTCGAAGCTGCCGGAAATAGCAAGGGGATTGCGCAGGAAGACGTGATTCAGCGGCGCAAGCCGAATTCGGCTACTTTTGCAAACCGGCGGCGGTTGCAGAATTCCTGTGTTCCTCCGGCAGTCCGCTATCGATTACGGCTCGCACTTTCTCCATCAAGCATTCGCGGCTGCCGAAATCTTCGGGTTCGATCGGCGGATGAAATTTCACCGTCACTGTTCCCGGTTTGATTGCGAACCTGCCCTTCGGCATCACGTCGTAAGTACCGATGATCGTAATCGGCACCACCGGGACTCCGCATTCCAGCGCGAGATAGAACGGTCCTTTCTTGAATGGCAGCAACTTGCCGTCGAACGAGCGCTTACCCTCGACATAGATCGTCATGTTGAGGCCCTGCTGCACGACCTGCTTGGCGGCGCGCACGGATTCGATGCCAGCGTCGCGATTGCCGCGATCGACAGGCACGAGCGATCCCATCCGCATCGCGCGGCCCAGGATTGGATAGTTGAACAATTCCTTTTTCACCATCACGGAAGTACGCTTCGGGATAAGTGGAATGGTGATGGGCGGATCCACATTCGACACGTGATTTGACATGAAGATGTAGGTGCGCGCCGGGTCTAGCTTATCGAGTCCCACGGTTTCGACGCGCACGCCGGTCAGACGCACTCCATTCCATGCGCCCATCATGAACATGCGGTAGAGCAGGCGAATATCTCCCGTGATGAACGTCCAGGGAAATCCGATGAGGGCCGCCACGGGCGCGGCCAGTGCCCAGAAGACGAGCATCGCGATGGTGCGGATCATTATTTCTTGCCTGTATTTCTTGCCTGTGCTTCGAATGTGGGTTCGCTCTAGCGCGAGTGCGTCTCTGGGAGAACCTGCGCTTCGCCCTTCAACCAGGCGGCGCGGTGCGCCATTTGTTCCGCGTTCGTTTTTTCCATGTTCTTGAGTTCGTAGGTGATTTCTTCGTGGCTCCCGGCCTTCCACTTCAACTCGCGCTCCAGACTGCCGCGGCTGCGCAGTTTCACGGCGATCGTGTCACCCGCAGTAAGGCCCACCAGGTCCTGCGAGGATTCCTGTCCCGCGATCCTGCCGTTGATCTCCAGGATAATGTCGCCGACGCGCAATCCCGCTCGCTCGGCTTCGCTGCCCGCAGTCACGGCTGCAACCGCCATGGGACCATCGAAGTTTCGCGAGCCTACAAAGCCCGCGTCCGCGGTCACCGCTTTTCCTTCGATCAGGCGAAGTCCCACAGCGCGAAAAAAATCATTCCAGGGAATCTCATCTGTGCCCTGGACATATTTCGCAAAAAACCAGCCTAGATCCGCATGGCTCACAGCTTCCGCTGCCTCGCGTACGCCGTCTGAATCCGCGAAGAAC
>DATNKA010001131.1:0-2161 GCA_035603655.1 Candidatus Acidiferrales bacterium
AAATGGCCCACGAGTTAGTGAGCGATCCCGATAGCCAGCCGTACATTGGAGTTCTCCAACAGACCTTCGCTACCTGCAACAACTACTGAGCCAAAGGCTCGTCCGGATGGTCGAGATTTGCCTGCCCCCTGCTGACTTGCGGTTTTGCGTTTGATCTTGCTTGCTGCACACCTAGAATCAGTGCCTACCCGCACGGTCGCCATGCGAGAATCACTGCGCTGCAATCGATTTAGTAATCTGATTGGGTTGGCTGGGTGTACTCGGTCGTCGGAGCCTACCAAGGTACTTTCACACGCGCTCGGCCGTCGTGTCCATCTCGATCCAGCCCTGGCACGGGCCGCTCAAGATGTCGGTGTGCATGACGCCGGCAAGTGTTCCGTTGGCTTGGGGCGTGTAGCGCACATTGGATCGGGCCGGACTCCATTGGATCGTGGTGTCGGGCATCATGCAGTCCCATTGAAAATCGCTGACTTGCGTCCACGACGACCCATCCCAGGTGAATTGAACCGGTTGCGGAACCGTCGGATTGCTGGGCGGAGGACCGCTAACGATTGTCGCGACGCACTTTCCGCTCGTGCAGCTCGAGCGGAACCCATAGGTCTCGGTGTGCTGCCCCTCAGGATCACTGGCCGCCATGCTGGTCCCGTCCTTTGGACCCACCATGAACGTGATCGCGTACTCGCCGTTCCAGGACGGAGTGTCGGCGGACGCAGTTTGGGGAAGCGACAGGGCAATCGCGAGCGACGCGGCGCACAAACCGACGAGACTGCTCCGACCATCTGCGGCCATCGTTTCTCCTCTGGATCCTCGCCCTCTACATACTGTTACGCCGCTGCTATCGCCGACAAGCTTCCCGTCCGCAAAGTACTGAAACCGGGTGGGGGCTTTCAAGCCTCGGGAGGGAGAGCGCATTCGTTCATTTAGCAAGCTGGATCAAACGGACCACATTGGGCGATCGGACGGAGCAGAATCCGAACGCGTAGGGCCCCAACGTGGAGTACAGGAATCGCATGAAAAGAATGAAGAAAATCTTAACTTGCGCTTCATTGGCATTTTTCGGTTTCTGTGCGTCAATATTTCTCTCGGCTGGATCGGCTCACGCCGACCTCTGCCCCTATCCCGGCGTCGGCTCCGGCGGCGGCGCTTTGTTCGCGCAAGGCGGCTTCTGCGACTACCCGACCGAGATCAACGGCTCGCATATGCATTGCGAGGCAGGTGGTTTCGGCGTCAACGGCATTCTCGGAGGAGCCACTAGCGGCGGCGGTACCTTCGCATTCGGTGGCGCAGGTATCGGCGCTCTTAGTTGTACGTGGCGCTGTCCAGACGGTGCGATGGCACCGGCACCTAACCCGCCAGGGTTGTGGCGGGAATACGTGGTGGTGATGAACTCCACGAATTTCTGCAAAGACCACATGGCACCGGACGGTTTTTGGAGCGCACCTGTTTTACCGACCGAGGGAGTCCCGCCAGATGAGCGACCAACGGAAGCGCCGGAAATACCGGGACGACCGGTCCCCGCACGGCAACCACCAGCACCGGCGTTGCAAGTAACACCGGGGATACCGGGAGCGTTAACACCAGGGATACCGAATCCGTAATGGACCGGCAAGCTGCGCGGATTGTTGATATGAACTGCGTGCCAGTCACGGCTTGCTAAACGGCGAGGACGCTTTCGCCTAATTTGCTATCCCCAAACCTTTGTAGTCACGAGGACCGTGGCCGAGCCGTCGGCGGCACCGCCTGGCAAGATCCATTTCGCGTCGATCAGGGTGCTTCGGCAAGAGTGCGGTCCGCTGGGCGGACCGAAGCCTGGTCCGCCAGCACGGCTCGGCGAATATTCCGAGGAACCGTGTGCCAGAAGGAGATTGCCATGCATCAGATCCACCCGCCCCGGCGACATTCACCACCAGGCGGAGAATTTACTACGGACTGCTTAAGCAGCACCGGTGATGCTATTTGGGCCAATAGCCATACGTCGTGCCCGTTCGCCCAGAATGTCCTCGAACAGTACGAGTTAGCGAACCCAAAAGGAGCCGCCTCAGGGGCCGACTCGTGGGTGTTCGAGGCTTGGAGCCCCGTAACGAACCAGAACTACACGATGACCTGTCTGAGGGAAGGTGATGCAGTCATTTGCCGGGGCGGAAACGACGCGGCGGTTTTC
>DATNKA010001132.1:0-10949 GCA_035603655.1 Candidatus Acidiferrales bacterium
CAGGAATTGATCTTCTTCATCACGCCGCGAATCATTCAGACGTAACAGCGTCAGATATAGCAGCTAGGTTGAAGATTTAAAGCCGCCGGCCTGAAGAACCTGTCAGGACCGGCGGTTTTGTTTTTTTCTTAACAGGTTCCAGAGCTCCTGTTTGCCGGAATCCGTACCGGGCTCATCGATCTCCCGCAGACAGCCTGGGTTCGCGACTCGAACGCCTCTCCTGAAGATTGTCAAACGAACGTTTCGCAGCAGGCGGTCGAAACGTTTGCCCCTGGTTCCTGCGGCCTCCTACAGCAATAGCCAATCCCTATGGATCGAACAGCGACATATTTTTTGCCTTTGGGGTAGCATACTTGCGGCTCGCTAGAACTTTTTAGGAGCGATGTTTCCCCAGGGAGGAAGTAATGCAAGGAAAGAGCAAGGCGGCAGATGCACGCATCATTTTTCAATGGCTATTGTACGTTTCTGTTCTGGTCGCGATGAGTTGTACTGCGATGTCGGCCAGTCCGGTGGAGGGCAGACTGGTTACGAACAACACACCGGGCTATGTGGGGACCGCGAAGAATCTCGGCGCAGAAGACCGAGCAAAGCTTATAGAAGTGACCATCTGGCTTCAGCTGCACAACCGGAGTCAGTTCGATGCGTTAACCCGATCACTCTACGACCGGACTTCCCCCAACTACCATCACTGGCTGAAACAGGGTGACATTGCCGCCCGATTTGCGCCAACGGCCCAAGAAGCAAAGACGGTGCAGGAGTTCATTGCGGCGCACAATCTGATGCTCGTAAAGGTGGGGCCGAGCAACTTCTACGTCAGGGCGCGAGGCACAGTCGGCGATGTAGAGAAAGCGTTCCAGGTACAGCTCAACAACTATCAGGTCGGCGACAAAACGATCCGCGCCAATGCTGTTGATCCCTATGTCGAGGGCGCGGCGGGGCCGTTGGTAAGAGCTGTATCAGGGCTGGATACGGGGGAGTTCGAGCATACGTTGATGGCCCGTCCAACCAGCATCGGTGGTTCTAAGTCAGCTGTGGCGGCCGCGACGCAAGCGGCGGCTGTAAGCAGTCCCGATTTCTTTTCTTCGCAGTGTTTTACGGGGACGGAGAAGGAGTCGTTTTCCACCCACGGCGACGGCGAGTTACCGATCGGCACTTACTCGGGCAACAAACTGAATCTGCAGAGCCAGACCGGCCCGGGCTGTGGCTACACGCCTGCCGAAATCCAAACTGCCTACAATCTGACGGGCCTGTACAACGAAGGCTACGACGGCAAGGGTCAAACCATTGCCATCGTCGACTGGTGCGGTTCCTTTACGATTCAAGCGGATGCAAACGCATTTTCGACGCAGTTCAACTTGCCGCAGCTCACTTCGTCGAACTTCAACATCACCTACACGGCGCCCAGCGAGTGCATTGCCTTCGACCAGGTCGAAATCAACCTTGATGTGGAGTGGGCACACGCGATTGCGCCGGGGGCCAATATCAATCTCGTAGTTCCGCCATCGGCAAATTTCCAGGATGTAGACGAGGCCGAATTCGAGGTCGCGAACCTTGGTCTGGGAAACGTGCTCTCAGGCAGCTTTGGTGCGGCGGAAGGGCTTATCGCGGCGACGGAGGTGGAAACCGAGAGCCTGATTGCAGAGATTGGCGCTGCCACCGGGATTTCCTACAACTTCGCGTCGGGAGATAGCGGCAACTTCGTGCTCACGGATGATGTTTTTCTCCCCACGGTCAGCGCTCCGGCGGACTCTCCCTGGGCCACAGCGGTGGGTGGCGTCACCTTAGCGCTGAAGTCCGACAACTCCATTGCGTGGCAGGCGGGTTGGGGGAACAATGTAAATGTGCTGGCGGCGCAGGGGACGGTAGCCGATCCACCGATTGGCGAATTCTTCGGTGGCTCCGGCGGTGGTCCGAGCAACTGCGTCACCAAAATTACACGCTTCAGGCGACCGATCTGTACTGGCGGCTTTTCCAAACCGCCGTACCAGCAAGCATCGGTACCCGGGGCGTTTCGCCAACTTCCCGACGTCTCATGGCTGGCGGATCCCTTCACGGGAGCCGTGATCCTGATCAGCATTCCCGGTCAGGTTCCGGAACAGGTGTTTCAGGTGTTTGGTGGGACGAGCCTGGCTACTCCGATGTTCTCCGCACTATGGGCCATCGCCAATCAGGAGGCCTTGGCTGGCGGCGGAACGGAACTCGGTCAGGCGGCGCCCTATCTTTACTCACTGCCGTCGGGAACCGTATCCGATATCGTGCCCGTTACTTCGAAGACTAACGTGACCGGATCGATTCAGGACGCGAGCGGTACTACCAAATACACGGCGGCGCAGTTGGCTTCGGCGTCCCCGACCCAGCACCAATTCGTCAGCGCACTATGGGACCTTTTCACCGTAGATGACGCGGTGGCTGTCGTCTCATTCGGCACTGATTTCGGTCTTCAAACCAATAAGGGCTGGGACAATATGACCGGCGTAGGAACGCCGAACGCGCAAGCGTTCGCGGATTTCTTCTTCGGGAAATAACAACCGCAAGCTTGGAACTTGCCCTGCCATCTCTTGGGTGGCAGGGTTTTTTCTGCGCAGAATCAGCACGTGGCGTGCCCTACGGATCAGCAAAAGCGAGGAATCAGGGTAGAAGCGAAACTAACCCTGCCCTCCGCCTGATAAACTCGGCAGGAATGAATTTCCTCCGTCGTCAACAAAAACTGCGAAATCACCTCGCCACCACGCGGTTCGACGCGCTGCTTGTCAGTCACCTTCCCAACATTCGATATCTCTGCGGCTTCACCGGTAGCGCGGGTTTCCTACTGATCGAGGAAGCCGGCAGCGTCTTCTTCACCGACGTCCGTTATGACACGCAGGCGCACGAGGAAGTGAAAGGCGCAAGAGTGATCATTGCTCGAAAGGCACTCTTGACCGCGACTGGGGAGTGGATTGGAGCCCGCAGGAAAACATCTAAAGGACGGGCGATTGGAATTGAATCGGAACACATGACCGTAGCCGAGAAGAAACGGCTGACGGATCTCCTGCCCACCGGCCATCGCTTACGAGATGCGACTCCCATCGTGGAGCGGGCGCGCATGGTGAAGGATCTCGACGAATTGAACCGGATTCGCACCGCAGTGCAGTTGGGAGCAAGCTTGTTTGATCGAGCTCTCGAAGTATTGCGCCCGGGTGTAAAAGAGACGGAGGTAGCGGCCCGAATGGAGCACGCCGCCCGCCTCGCCGGGGCGGAGGAAATGTCGTTCCCGACGATCATCGCATCCGGAGCACGGTCAGCGTTACCTCACGGTCGAGCTACAGAGCAAACCATCGCTCCTGGTGCATTCGTTGTCTGCGATTTCGGTGTTATACTCGGTGGTTATTGTTCGGACCAAACCCGCACCGTATGGGTGCGCGCCGTCTCGGGTGCACCCGCGGAAGAAGCGCGGCGAGCGTACGAAGCGGTGAGGGAAGCGCAGCAGGCGGCGATAGAGGCTGTGCGGCCTGGAGCTACCGTAGGGGAAGTGGACGACGCGGCACGTAGAGTATTGCGCAAAGCCCGATTGGCGCGATATTTTACCCACTCGACCGGGCACGGCGTGGGGCTTGAAATACACGAAGCTCCGAGAGTAGCGGCCGGGCAGAAGGAAATACTGTGTCCCGGGATGGTCATCACGATTGAGCCGGGAGTCTATTTCCCGGGCAAGTGGGGGATCAGGATCGAGGATATGGTGGCCGTCAGCGATTCTGGCGGTGAGGTGCTGACTCCGACAAGCAAGGATTTCCTGGCGATTTAGGTCTTCCAGGATTCAGTCTGGTCAAGTTCTAGCAGTTTGTGCGGAACGTCAGGGGCGATTGCCAAGCGGTCCCGTCTTTATACGAATGAACCAAAAAGAGCTGAAGGAACTCATCGAGTTCTTAATCGAAAAAGATATTGCCGAGTTCGAGCTGGAACGCGGTGATGTCAAAGTTAAGATTAAGCGGGCTGGCGAGCACACCGTCGTGCATACGCGGGCGGACGTGCCTTACGTGGCCGTGACCGTCCCACAAACGGGGCAGCCTTCAGTCGCCGCTTCTGCTGGCGCGCAGCTCCCGGTGCCGGTCGAGCCCGTCCCGGAAGAAAACCTGCACATAGTGAAATCGCCGATCGTGGGGACGTTCTATGAGGCGCCTTCGCCGGGCGCCCCTCCCTTCGTTAAGGTGGGGGATACCGTGGAGTTGGGACAGGTGCTGTGTATTGTCGAGGCGATGAAGCTGCTGAATGAGATCGAGTCGGATATCGCGGGCGAAATCGTAAAGAAGATGGGGAGCAACGGTCAGCCCATTGAATATGGGCAGGAGTTGTTTGCCATCCGGCCAAAGAAGTGAAACGTGTTGGTAACAGGCGCGCACCTCGCGCGCCTTTTTGCGTCTGAGGAGGCGCAGTGGAGGATCCGGGTTTCGCCCGGCGCGGATAACCGAGAGCTTGCCCTCAGCGAAGTCGAAGGGCGGCTATCCCACATTGATCTAAATGTTTAAGAAAATTCTGATTGCGAATCGCGGAGAGATTGCACTGCGCGTCATCTGTGCGTGCAAAGAACTGGGTGTCCGCACGGTTGCCATTTACAGCGAGGCCGACCGGCATTCCTTGCCTGTACGTTTTGCGGATGAGGCCATCTGCATCGGGCCGCCACAATTGGCACTGAGCTACCTGAACATCCCTGCGGTGATTAGCGCAGCCGAGATTGCCAACGTCGACGCGATTCATCCCGGCTACGGGTTATTGGCGGAGAATGCCAACTTTGCCGAAGTCTGCGAGACCAGCGGGATCAAGTTCATCGGGCCGCGGCCGGAAGTGACGCGTCTGATGGGAGAAAAAGAAAAGGCGCGCTCCGCTATGAAGCGAGCGGGCGTGCCGATTTTGCCGGGCTCGGATGGAATTCTTGCTTCCGAAGGCGAAGCTGCGGAGTGGGCGCGGCAGGTTGGCTTTCCTGTGATTGTCAAAGCCTCGGCCGGCGGTGGTGGACGCGGCATGCGCATCGTGCGCAATGAAGAAGAATTGCCGGGACTGTTTAAGGCTGCACAGTCGGAGGCGGCGGGCGCGTTCGGCAATGGCGACTTATACATGGAGAAGTATGTCGAGCATCCGCGGCACATTGAGTTTCAGATTTTAGCCGATGAGCACGGCAATGTGGTGAGTCTCGGGGAAAGAGAATGTTCGATCCAGCGGCGCCATCAGAAGTTGCTGGAAGAGTCGCCGTCCACCCAGGTGACGGGCGAACTACGCGACCAAATCGGTGCAGTTTTGTGCAAGTCGCTGACGGACATCGGCTACACCAACGCAGGAACCATTGAGTTTTTGATGGACCAGGACCGCCGGCTGCACTTCATCGAAATGAACACGCGCATTCAGGTGGAACACCCCGTTACCGAGATGGTCACCGACGTGGATCTGGTGAAGAGCCAGATCATGATCGCGGCCGGCGCTCACATGCGGGACGTTTTGCAGGGCCCTATTGTCCACCGCGGGCATGCGATTGAGTGCCGCATTAATGCGGAGCATCCCGAGAAATTTACGCCCTCGGCAGGGAAGATCACGGCATTTCATCCCCCCGGAGGAACCGGAGTGCGCGTCGATACTGCGGCCTACACGGAGGGCGTGATCCCGCCATATTATGACTCACTGATCGCGAAGTTGATCGTGCGCGGCAAAGACCGCAACGAGGCTGTCTCGCGGATGACGCGGGCGCTCGAAATGTTTATCGTCGAGGGCGTATACACGACGATTCCACTGCACCGTAAAATTCTTGCCGATTCGGATTTTCGCGCCGGGAAATTCGATACAGGATTTATCGAGCGATTTCTGGCAGCCAGCAAAAAGGATTCGGCCGCATGATCTCTCTGCCGCGACTTTATGCCATTGTTGACGCGGCGGCTTTCCGAAATGTTGAAGCTTTGACTACCTTTGCCGCAGAACTAATCGCTGGCGGATGCACCGTCCTGCAGTACCGCAACAAAGGGGGAAACGCTGGCGAGATGCTGCGGCAGGCGCTGGCATTAAAGATAAGAACGGTGGGTGACGTTAAGCTGATTATGAATGATCGTGCTGACCTATGTCTGGCCGCGGAGTTCGATGGCGTGCACGTCGGGCAGGATGATCTTTCGCCATCCTCGGTACGGAGGATTATCGGTCAGGATTGTTGGCTTGGATTTTCTACACATAATCCCCAGCAACTGCAGGAAGGTGACCGAACCCCGGCGGATTATCTTGCCATCGGGCCAGTATTTTCGACCTCCAGTAAAGACAAGCCTGATCCGGTTGTCGGCCTTGAAGGAGTGCGCCAGGCGCGGGAGTTGACCCGAAAACCTCTGGTCGCAATCGGGGGAATCACCCGTGCCAATGCCGCCCCGGTGATTGAAGCCGGGGCTGATTCCGTGGCGGTGATATCTGATCTGTTACGGGAGCCGCGGAAATCAGCAGAGGAATTTTTCAGCATCTTGCGGTAAAGTCGTGAGACTTCGATAATCGTCCCGACGGGCGAGGGCGAGACGCCTCTCGCGGCAGCCGGCGGGGCGCCGGCGCCACCGGGCTCCGGTGCGACTAGGCTTAGGAGGGATCCTGAGTACACCGACAACGCGGCCAGTTTCAGCAAGCGACTGGGAAATTCATAGCCATCAGGATAAGGAGTTGGTCAAAGGCCTGGGCCTGACCAGCGCCACCATGCTCGTCATGGGGTCGATGATCGGCTCGGGCATTTTTATTGTTTCGGCAGAGATTGCCCGCGAAGTGGGTTCTCCAGCCTTACTGCTCGGTGCATGGGCAGTCGCTGGATTCATGACCATCGTCGCCGCGCTGAGCTATGGCGAGCTGGCAGCCATGATGCCACGAGCCGGCGGACAATACGTTTATCTTCGCGAAGCGCTGGGGCCGCTGTGGGGCTTTCTTTACGGATGGACGTTGTTCCTGGTGATTCAGACGGGAACGATCGCGGCAGTAGGCGTGGCTTTCGGCAAGTTCCTGGGGGTCTTCTTTCCTGCGATCTCTTCCACTCATTGGATTCTGCACATTTGGAAAGTGCCACAGATCCATGTTGGCTCCATGGTTCTGGGCAACATGGACGTAGGACTCAACACGCAAAACCTGGTCGGCATTCTTCTGGTGGTCTCCCTTTCGGTGGTGAATATCTTCGGGCTAAAGACCGGAGCGTTGATCCAGAACGTGTTTACCGCAGCCAAAGTCTCGGCCTTGCTGGGCCTGGCGTTGTTCGGCTTGGCGCTCGGAAGGAATGCGCAGGCGCTGGCGGTGAACTTCAATGGACATTTCTGGCGGAATGCCGGATTGGGCGCCCAGCACGCCGTGCAGATGGGAGCGAGTGGTTCGGTGGTAATGGTGGGCACGCTCACAATTCTGGCGGTGGCGCAGGTGGGTTCGTTGTTTTCCGCCGATGCCTGGAATAACGTGACATTCACCGCGGGGGAAGTGAAGAATCCCAGCCGCAACCTGCCGCTCTCGCTGGCACTGGGCACAGGTGTGGTGATCGCGCTCTACATTGCCTGCAATTTTGTTTACCTTGCAGTGCTGCCGCTTGATGGGGTAGCTGGAGGGGCGACGATTCTTGCTCGCGGCATCAAGTTTGCCGCCGAGGATCGTGTTGGAACCGCGGTCATGACGCAGATGTTGGGGCCTGTGGGCGGTCTCTTGATGGCGGCGGCCATTATGATTTCCGGCTTCGGCTGCGTCAATGGGCTGATTCTATCGGGGGCCCGCGTTTATTACGCCATGTCCAAGGACCGATTGTTTTTCCGCAGCGTCGCGAAACTGCATCCCACGTATAAGACACCGTCGGTCTCGCTGATGGTGCAGATGGTGTGGGCGTGTGTGCTGTGCATCTCGGGAACCTACAATGACCTGTTGAACTACGTGATATTCGCGGTGCTGGTATTTTATGTGCTGACGATTGTGGGCTTGTTTGTGCTGCGGCGGACCCGTCCCGATGCGAAGCGCCCTTACCGGGCGGTGGGATACCCGGTGTTGCCTGCGATTTATGTGGTGATGGCTTTGTTCATCGATGTCGTACTATTGCGCTACAAGCCGCAGTTCACTTGGCCGGGGCTGATTGTAGTATTGCTGGGCATCCCGGTATATTACGCGTGGGCAAAAAGCGCGGAGGCAATATGAGCATAGGTGTGGCCAGCCAAGGAAAAACCAAACGAATGGCAAATCTGTTTGCGACCAAGCCGCTGAACCTGCTGATGGAAGAGGCTCGCGAGACGGGCGAACACAGCCTCAAGCGCACGCTGGGAGTTTTTCAACTCACTGCGCTCGGCGTAGGCGCGATTATCGGGGCGGGAATCTTCGTAATGGTGGGGCTGGGCGCGCAATATGCCGGTCCAGGACTCACCTTGTCATTCGTGCTGTCAGGCTTGGGATGCGCGTTCGCCGGCTTGTGCTACGCGGAATTTGCGGCCATGATTCCGTTGGCAGGCAGCGCTTACACGTACGCTTATGCCACGCTCGGTGAGTTGCTGGCCTGGATCATCGGCTGGGATCTCACCCTTGAATATGCCATGGGTGCCAGCGCGGTGTCTTCCGGCTGGTCGAATCACTTTATCGAACTGCTGAAAATCTTTCACATCCGCATGCCGCTGTGGCTGGCCTACGACCACTGGACAGCTTTGAAGACCGCCGAAAATATTATTGCGCGCCAGATGGCTCAAGCGGCGGATGCTTCCCTGATACCGGGCTCGCAATCATTTCTCGATAAAGTGAGCGCGATCATAAGCACACAGTCCCCGGAATTGCTGCTGCGCGCGCATGACCTGCTGGGAGCGCCGCACATTTTTGGCTACGAGGTTGGCCTAAACCTTCCAGCTTTCATCATTGCCCTCATCATCACGGCGATTCTTGTGGTCGGGATAAAAGAGAGCGCGCGTTTTAATACCGGAATCGTCGTCATTAAGGTTTCGGTTGTGCTCTTTGTGATTGCGCTGGGTGCTCGCTACATCAACACCAGCAATTGGGGCACCGATTGGCACTCGTTCGCACCCAATGGCATTGCCGGAATCGGAGCGGGCGCAGCCTACATATTCTTTGCCTACATTGGCTTCGATGCGGTTTCGACTACGGCGCAGGAGGCCAAGAATCCGCAGCGGGATTTGCCGATCGGCATGATCGCGTCGCTGGCGGTGTGTACGGTCCTATACATCGCAGTCGCCGGGGTTCTCACCGGAATGGTGCACTGGCAGCAGATCAACATTGAAGCGCCGGTCGCCCGCGCATTTCTGGATCGGGGTTTAACGACTGCCTCTCACATCATCACGCTGGGCGCACTGGCGGGGCTGACCAGCGTAATGCTGGTCATGTTGTTGGGCCAGACGCGCGTGCTGTATTCAATGGCCAGTGATGGGCTGCTGCCCAAGAAGTTCTTCGCGGCTGTTCACCCCAAGTTCCGCACTCCCTGGAAGAACACCATCCTTGTAGGTCTTTTAGCTGCAGTTGTGGGCAGCCTGACTCCCATCGACGATATCGGAAGGATGGTGAACATCGGCACGCTGCTGGCGTTTGTGATTGTGTCGATCTCGGTGATGGTGCTGCGCTATACCAATCCCAGCCAGCCGCGGCCCTTCCGCACGCCATGGGTGCCGCTCATTCCGATCCTCGGCGTGATCTCGAACGGTTATATGATGTACAAGTTGGGCATCTGGAACTGGATCCGGCTGGTGGTCTGGCTGGCCATTGGATTGGTCGTGTACTTCACCTACAGCGTGAAGCACAGCCGGGTGCAGGCGCTGCGGCCGGGTGCCAGGCCGAGAAGCTAGCAACATCCTCTCACTCTATCGGGCCCCTCCGCGCTGCGCGGAGGGCCTTTTTGTTTTATAGTCGGGCCATGGATGAATGAGGAGAATGAAGGCAATCCAATCATGAAAATTGTCAGCGCGGCGGAAATGCGAGCGATTGATCGCGCTACCAGCGAGCGCTTCGGCGTGCCTTCGCTCACGCTGATGGAAAATGCGGGCGCAACCGTCTCGGATTATGTGCTCTCGCACTATACCTCGGCGGTGCGCATCGTGGTTTTTTGCGGCAAGGGAAATAATGGCGGCGATGGATTCGTGGCGGCGCGGCGACTGCGTGAACAGGGGAAGCAGGTTGAGGTGATACTGCTGGCGGACCCGAACGATTTGCGAGGTGATGCTGCAGTCATGTTTCGCAAGTTGCCAGCTGCAGCCATCGTCGTGCATTCCATCGAAGAGCTGCGGAGTGACCTTGTACAGCTCTCATTGCGGGCGGACTTGTATCTCGATGCGGTGCTGGGCACGGGTTTCAAGCGTCCGGTGAGCGAGCTCTATGCCGAGGCGATCGCGATTATGAATGCAGGTCAGGTTCCCGTGATCGCGGTGGACATTCCTTCCGGTGCAGATGCCGACACGACGGGTGCGCAATCCGGAACGATTGCCCGAGCTGACGCCATCGTCACCTTCACTGCGCCGCGTCCAGCACACGTATTCAGCTCGTTAACCTCGGGCACGACCTCTGTGGGTGGCATCGGCTCGCCCGGCGAGGCGATCATTTCCTCGCTACAAATGAACGTGATTACAGCGCACGACGTTGCGCCGTTGATTGGACCGCGCCCGGCAGAATCGAATAAAGGAAGCTTCGGACACGTGCTCGTGGTTGGAGGATCGCTCGGCAAGGCTGGGGCCGCAGCAATGGCAGGGATGGCTGCGTTGCAGGCTGGAGCAGGTCTTTCGACGGTGGCGACGTCAAAGTCCGTACTCGGAACTGTGGCAGGATTTCATCCCGAGTTAATGACTGAGCCGTTGCCAGAGACGGATGCCGGCACCATCTCGCCAAATGCCCGGCAGCAGCTAAACGAGCTGGCGAAAGGCGTGACCGTGCTCGCGATTGGTCCCGGGATTTCACGGAATCCACAGACTTCAGACCTGGTGCGGAGTATGGTTGCGAGGCTTCAAATTCCGATGGTAGTG
>DATNKA010001133.1:0-7328 GCA_035603655.1 Candidatus Acidiferrales bacterium
TTGCCAACAGAGTCGAAAGCCAAGCCCTGCGGGCGACCTAAACCCCGAAAAAACTTGTGGACCGTTCCCTGCGGATCAATTCTGTGGATGCAGTCGAAGCTCGAAGTTGTGGGCCCGGTTACAAATAAATCGCCCAGCGGACCGAACGCCAGGTGGTAAGCAGAAACGCTTGGCTCCAGAGTGGCGAAAACGAACACTTGCTGATCGCGGCCAATCTTGAAAATCGTGCCGCTCCGGTCACCCACATAGAGATTCTGATTTCGGTCAAAAGCGATTCCCGTGGCGATTCCCATTCCCTCAGCATAGGTGGTCATCGTTCCGTTTGGTGCCACGCGGTACACCGCACCATCATGGCGCGAGGAAACGTACATCTGTCCCTGGCGATCAAAGGCAATCGCGGTTGCATTCATCATCTCGGCAACGAACGGTTTCACGGTGTAATTGGTATCGATCTTAAAGATCGCGACTGGAACCTTCTGGCCCCGGGACCCTGAGAAAGTAGCGTAGATGTTGCCCTGGGGGTCGAGCGCGGGACTGGTTACTGGATGCAGATTTTCCGCGATGGGGACTGCCACTTTCACGGTATGTGCGTTGCTCACATGTCCATTGGTGGCGACGATCACAGGCCCCGACGTGGCGCCCTCGGGAACGCGAGCGACCAGGAATGAATCCGAACTGACCACGATCCCGCCCTCGACGTCGCCAAATTGCACGCGCGGACGCTCCCACTGAGGCGGCCGCAGTCCGGAACCTGCAATCCGAACTTCGCCTCCCGCCAGCGCCAGCACCGGCGATACGGATTCGATGTGCGGTGCGCCATTCACGTTTTTCTTACCCAGGACCCGATCGGAAAATCCCATGAGGAATACACTCGTCTTACCTTAGAAGACCGAAGCGCAGAAAGAGATGTACAAAACCTAACGCGTAAAGACCAGCCGCGACGTCGTCGAGGACGATCCCCGTACCTTCTGGCAACGCCTCTAATTGTCGCACCGGCGGTGGTTTGAGGATATCGAAGGCACGAAAAAGTATAAAGCTAGCCACAAAAGATTTCCATGCAGGGGGGACCGCGATCAAAGCCACCAGTTGCCCGGCAACCTCATCAATCACCACAAACTGAGGATCTTTCGCCGCGCAGCCTCGCGCGATCCGAGTTGCCGCGGGAATGCCCAACAGCGTCACCAGCAGGGCCAAGGCGAACGCAATCGGGGTCCGCACTGTAGGGGCAAGCCCGTGGGCCACCGCCGCCCAGAGCAACACGGTTGCCGTGGATGCCCAAGTCCCCGGACCGGGGCGCAACCGCCCAATGCCAAAAAACGTGCCGACCAGCATTGCCCACGGCGGTGTGCGGGGAGGGGACGCCCCCGCGACAGCCGGCGGGACGCCGGCGCTACGGTCACGGCCCGGCGTGTCGGTCACAGATCTTCGTCCGAATCTTCGGGAGTGCTCTCGCGAATCTGTTCGTCCGCATCCGTAATCGGGGAGGCAATTACGTAAGCGCCGCTCGCCCATCTGCCCAAGTCTATGGTGCGGCAGCGGTCGCTGCAGAAGGGAAACTCGGGGTCGCCGCTCTTGACGATCTTCTTGCAGATGGGACAACGGAGTTTCAGGATGCGCTTGCGAGCCATGGTCAGAGAATGCTCCAGGTTCTTGGCGATCAAACGAGTATCGGGGCGAACAGCTGGCTACAGAATCCTGGCCACCAGATCATAGTCGTGTGCTTCCATGATCTGGCAGCGGTAAAACTGGCCGGGCTGGGGCTCGGTCTCTGCCGGAAAATCGTTCACCAAGACTTTACCGTCAATCTCGGGAGCATGCATAGGAGTGCGGCCCTCCATGAGCAAATCGGTCTCTTCCGAGATCCCCTCCAGCAACAGGTCGAACTCCTGTCCCACCAGCGCTTTCTTTTTCCTCTTGCTGATCTGCCGCTGGATTCCCATCAGGTGTTTTCGCCGCCGCTCGATCTCACGCGGCGAAAGTTTCTTGTCCAACATAAAGGCGTCGGCCCCATCCTGATCGGAATAGGAAAAAGTTCCCAGCCAGTCAAATTGGGCTTCGCGAACGAAATCGCAGAGCTCCTCAAATTCCTGCTCAGTCTCTCCGGGAAAGCCCACGATGAATGAGGTACGCAAGGTCAGGCCGGGAATAGCGATCCGCATCTTGGAAATTGAACGCAGAAATACCTCCGCTCCGCCACCGCGCTTCATTCGTTTCAGCACCGAGCGCGATGCATGTTGCAGCGGCACATCCAGGTAAGAGCAGATCTTTTCGTGTGCTCCAATCGTATCCAGAAGTTTGCCCGTGATCTTGTTCGGATAAGCATAAAGGAAGCGAATCCAGCGCAAGTCTTCAATCTGTGCCAGTTTCTCCAGCAGTAGCGCCAGGCCATCCTTTAGTCCGAAATCTTCCCCGTAGCAGGTCGTATCTTGACCGATCAGCGTAACTTCCCGCACGCCGATCTGTGCCAGGCGCTCGGCTTCGGCCACCACTGATGCAAAGCGCCGCGACCGAAACTGCCCCCGCAATTGCGGAATAATGCAGAAGGTGCAAGGATGGTCGCACCCTTCAGCGATCTTGATATAGGCCGTGGACTTCGGAGTGGCCAGAATGCGCGGAGTCTCGTCGTCGTACAAATAGTTCGGTAGGTCCGCGATTGCGCCGTCCCATTGCCCACGGGAAAATCGTCCTTGCGCGGCCCGCGCGTCGCCTTCGGCCCGGGAGTGCAGCACGACGAAGGGGGAGTTATTTGGGGCTGAAGTAGGCGCGACGCCCGTTGCCGCGAGAATCTTCTGCAATTCACCCGTGCCCACCACGGCGTCTACCTCGGGAATACGCTTGCGAATCTCATCGCGAAAGCGCTCGACCAGACAGCCTGCCACGACAACCTTCTTCGCCCGCCCCGAGGTCTTGTGCTCGACCATTTCCAGAATCGTGTTCACCGACTCCTGCTGTGCGCTCTCGATGAATGAACACGTGTTCACCACAATCACGTCTGCGTCCTCGGCCCGGGGGGAGAGTTCGGCTCCGGCCTGAGCCAGAAGGCCCATCATTACCTCGCTGTCTACCAGATTCTTAGGACATCCTAGGCTCACGAAGCTTATTTTTTGGGGATGCGCCGGCAGTGAATCGTCTTCCGTCACCGGGACAATAGTTTTATCGTTTAGACGCGAAGCAGTGAGGTTCGTCGAGGGCATGCAATGTGCTTAGTTTAGCATTTCTAGGGCTTCGGCTTTGCTCCTGGCCCAACATGTCTCGCCTTCCAGCGCCACGGTGACCACGAAGACCGGCAACCTGTGGATCAAGATTTCGCGCTTCCGGATACGCTGTCACTGCCGAATAGAATCAGCTATCCCGCATCCTGGAGCGGAAAGGTCTGGGAAACAGGCAACCCCTGCAGTCCTGATAATGGGAGGTGTCGGTCCTCGCGGCCTCTGCCGCGGCCCAGGGCGAGAAGAATGAAGTGAACGGGCACCGTTTGGTCGTACTTTCATCAGCGCACAAGGCGTTCATGGCCCAAACGCGCCCACCCATCAATCCTTTTGTTCGCTCCGGCAACCGGCTCACCTTCGAAGTCAACTACTCGCGCAGATTTCTTGGGTACCGAGGTCTTTGCCATCTCGGTGGAAGTGCCCGATTGCACACAGATTTTTGTCACTCCTGCGGTCCGCTTAGATCTGTTTCCCGGGACTGGGGTTTTACTTTGGGTGAGTTTTGGCGGCGGTTTCGGCCATTTCAGCGAGAGCAATAAACTCAACTATTTCGGTACCAATCCCGGAGGCTCATCAACCACTGGAGTGATTCAGGCAGGGCGGGTCTGGACGTGAGTCCCTTCCAGAAGCCTTTCAGTCATTTCAGCTTTCGCGCTGAGGTTCGTGACTTCTATGCGGGCACTCCTACTCATGCGTTGGCCGATACCGGCAAGACTCGACAGCATAATTTATTTTGTCGGGCTTGGCCTGGTCTGGCATGTCTAGAAAAAACTGAAGAGATCAGGTAGTGCTGTTGCGACTCGCAGGAGGACGCGACTCGCTCCGCGCAGCGCGGTCACGAGTGCTCACTTCTTAGTTGCCGATTCCACTTCTTCAAATAGCTCCGGCAGTCGTCGCGCGTCGTCTCCAGAATTGCCGAATCGTGCGGATTCGTAGGCGTCAGTGAACTGCCCAACCTTCGTCCGCAAGCGCTCATCTTCGATCACGCGAACAAATTCCTGCGCTGTCTGCGCGGTGGATTTTTTCACTCCACGCCGGGCGAGGAATTGGGCCATGCGCTCATACCACATGGCTGCCGCCTGATCTGGCGAGCGTTCGGGATGTGCCTGCAGTCGCCGCGTGCGCATCATCTGGGTGATCCGTTCTATGTTGCCCAGCGCTAGCAGTACTAATCCAACTCCCAGTGCGCCCCCAAGCCAGAGGGCGGGTGATTGCTCGGTGCCCCTTTGGCTGCGCCGGGCCAAGTTCAGCAGGCGCGCGTAGTTCATCTTCGCCCAGGTTTGCAACCGCTCCCACGAACTGCGCGTACCGCTTAACGCAGCCTGTCCCAAGATGTACTGGTGCGATGAGTCATAGCTGATCACCCATTCGCGCCAGAACGATTGCACCGCGTCCAGATAGAGCGCGGCCCGGTCCCAACCCTCTGGAGTTGCCAGGTCGCCACCCGGGGTGGGATCGAAGGTGATCCACCCGTAGCCGGGAAAGAAGGCTTCTACCCACGAGTGCGCATTCTTAGCGCGGACCACATAGTTTCCGGTGACATCGTTGAATTCGTCGCTCCGGAAGCCGTTCACCAATCGTGCGGGAATATGCAGTGTGCGCAACATCACCGCCATGGAAGAGGCAAAATATTCGCAGTGGCCCTGTTTGCGCTCGAAGAGAAAATTTGCCAGAGGATCGGCGACCGGAGAGCGCAAAAGCTGCAGCGTATATCCGTAATGCGTCTTCAAGTAAGTTTCCAGCGCAACGGCTTTGTCGTAACTGTTGGAAGCCGCGCCGGAGACCTGAGTCGCCAGCCGCGGAATGCGGGGATCGAGCAGCCCTGGCACTGGCAAGTAAGCTCCAACAAACTGCGGCAGCGAGTCGCCAGCCGAACGAAGCTGCCCAGGAGTCGGCCTGGCCATATCCGAATCTGCTTCATACAGATTGACGGCATGCTGCGAGTCGAGATCGTAAACCGCTCCGCCCGCATCTACTCCCAGAGCGCGATATGCTCCCATAACCCTGCGCCCCCACGGAGCAAGAAAGAAAACATTCGTACCAATGGGCTCGAGCAACACGCGGTAATGGATAAGGTGCGGAACCGTTCCGGGCGCCGCCTGGCGCCCCCCCTCAGAGGCTGGAGCCACTCCCTGGCTGAACATCGGCACGGAGAACGCGCCATCGGCCTCCCGTTGCAGCGAATATTGTTCATGCGGGTTCGACCAGTTCTTCCCGTCGAAGTTCGACAGCGCCACGCCCCTCCAGTGGAGCGCAGACTGGCCCCGTTTGTCGCCACTGATCTGGATGTGCATCACCACCGCATTCGACTGCTGAATCTGTCCGATCCGCCCCAGTTGCACACGATCGCTGAAGCCGGTGGAGAGATCGTTGCCGAATGAGTAGCCACCCAGATAGTTTGCTGACATGCGCGGCAAAAGAAAAAATACCGCCGCGGCCCCCACCAAGATCATAAGCACTAGCGCCGGCGTTGCGCGTGCCAGCGCGAAAGCCAAGTGCCGATGCTCGTGAGCGTCATTTGAATGTCTCGCTTGAAATTTCGCCGCTTGCTCGGAGCGTCTCATCTCCATCAAAATGAACGTGGCGACTGTCATCAACATGAATCCGGCGAAGAAGAATAGAAATACGCTGTCCACGGTTAGGACGGCGGAGGCAAGTATCATCAGAAACGCCAGGACCGCCAGCATTGTGTAGTCGCGATCGCGTCGCAGGGAAAACGTACGGACGACCACGGCGAACAGCACCAGGTGAACCGTCGCCGCCAGAAATGAGCGAGAAAGCACAAAGTAATCAGCGGCGTAGAAAAGAAAATACGCCACTGTCAGGGGTGTAGTCCAACGCTCTGAAAACACGACAGGACGGCGCTCCGCCAGCAAAAAGCCTCGCAGCGCCAGCGCCATTCCCACCAGCAAGATCGTCGGTAGATCCAGTCCGCCGGTGCTAGCTAGCGCCCCAAACCCCATCAAAACAAGTAAGTACAGGGAAAGTTCAAAGTATTTGTCGATCGCTTGCGGAAGCGGGATTACGCCGGGTTGTCGGGTTGGTGGCGGCATTGCGCAGTGCGATCGGCGACGAACTCAATAAGACTATAAGGCTCGAGTTGTCAAACTTCTATTGTTCGACAACAGCCGTCAAGAAGGGAAGCCTTTCTTGAGTTTTTCTTGCACCTAAAGTCACATGCCCTTCGCCCGGGACAAGTCATGAGCTAACTGAGTCCACAGAACCGCTGCGGGGGTTTGCTAGAATGATTCAGGTCAGGCATCGGTCTCACGCGACGTACTCTCGCCAACCCCGCCAGGTCCGGAAGGAAGCAACGGTAACGGGCTCTTGCGTGTGCAGTGAGTCCCCGGTGCCTGGCTTATTTGATATTTCCCTCCCGCCTGCATCTAAACTTTACACATCCTTACAACTCTTTGCGCAAGAACTCCCTGATCCGGTCATCTCATTAAAGTGAGGCAGAAAAAGTATCGCGAGGGTAGTGCTTTAGACCATACGTATGCCGAGGGAAAATATGCGCAATCTTCCATTAAAATTCGTTTCTCCAAGTGTGACTATTCGCGTCGCCGGCTCCCTGTCTGAAAGTCATTTAGCGTACCTCGACCAGCTAGCTTCTTCTGCGATCGAGTGCGCCTTGTGGCCTGTGCTCGATTTATCTCATCTGCAGGAGCTGGATCGGGTTGCGCTTATGTATCTGGTAAGCGGCGAGGGTCGAGATTTCGGCATCGTCGCTTGCCCGAATTTCATCCGCGAGTGGATGCAGCACGAGAAGGAGAGTCAGGCCGCCTGATCGTCGGGCTCTCCACATTTTTGCTAACCCCCCGAGAGCCACAATGGACAAGACATTTCTTCTGCGCGGACACGACTGTCGCAACCGCGATCCTCATGACCCGGATCCCCTGGACTCGGCAGAAAGTGCACCCAACCGGGCGAGTTAGACATTCTGCTTCCAATCCTGCAAAATACTGAGTCTCATACTCAGGAGCTTTCATTGAATACACCGATCCCTGTCAGAGTGAAGATCAGTGCTCTTGGCACCTACGTGCCGCCCCGGCTTCTTACTAACGCTGACCTTGAGAAAATGGTTGACACTACCAATGACTGGATTCTCTCGCGAGTCGG
>DATNKA010001134.1:0-8163 GCA_035603655.1 Candidatus Acidiferrales bacterium
CCCGTCATCACCGACGGGGAACAAACGAAGCCCAGCTTCGCAACATATCCTCTTTCGGGACTCGAACATCTGGCATCCGATGGAGCGATCATTCCGTTTGCAGATGGACACACGAGGCAACTTCCTAAGCTGACAGCGGGGCCGTTCCGCTATGGCGTCCACGCTGTGACTTATCTGAAGGCCGCTCAACAGCACGCTCACCTGCCGGTAAAACAGGCTGTGATTTCGGCATCAGCCTTGAGTCTTCTCTATCCGCAAAGCGGAATCCGGGGATATCCGCGGGAGGCGTTCGTCGAAGATCTTGTTGGCGAAGCTGAACGTGATATTCGCGAGTGTCTGGAAAGCGGCGCTGCGTGCGTGCAAATCGACTTCACTGAAGGACGATTGGCCTTGAAGATGGATCCCTCCGCCGGCGTGCTGAACGCGTTTATCGACTTGAACAACCGCGTGCTCGATCGCTTTAATGCAACTGAACGACAGCAGATCGGGGTCCACACCTGCCCGGGCGGCGACCGTGACTCTACGCACAGCGCCGATGTGGACTACACACGCCTGCTGCCGGGGTTGTTTCGTTTGAAAGTCGGGCGCTTCTATGTTCAATTGGCCAGCGAAGTGGATCGGCGCCGCGTGCTGACCACAATCCGAAACCTGCTCAAACCTGAGCAGATTCTCTTCGTGGGTGTGACTGATCCGATCAATCCCCAAATTGAGAGTCCAGATGTTGTGCGCGATCGTGTGCTCGAAGCGGCTGAATTCGTTCCGCTGGAATCGTTGGGAACGACCGACGATTGCGGCTTCTCACCTTTTGCGGACGATACGTCCACGTCACGAGAGACGGCGTTCGCGAAGATCAGGAGTCGTGTTGAAGGAACGGCGATGGCAGCAAAGGTTCTTGGAGTTTAGATCGCAAGGAGGAACAATCTTCGTGGCTCACATTCAGTACCCGAGGGCGTCCCAGGCATATTCGGCCCGATGGCAATTAGTCCGGAAAGCACCAAGGCTTTGCGCGAACTCGCGGACGTTCTCTTGCGTGGCCCTAACACTTTGACCCCGGCTGATCGCGAAATGATTGCAACCTACGTTTCTTCGCAGAATGATTGCTGTTTCTGCCAACTGTCGCACGGAGCTGCAGCGGCGGAAGATCTGGGTGGAACTTACGATCTGGTTGATCGCGTCAAACGCGATTACGCCACCGCGGAAATCTCCGACAAACTGAAATCGCTGCCCGCGATTGCGGGTAAGGTTCAGAAAGGTGGCAAGCAGGTGATTCCTGAAGACGTAGCGCGGGCACGCGTGGAATCGGAATGCTCACAGCACGGCTTGGATACATCGGCAGGGATTGCAAGAAGCCGCTAAAGGCGATGGCGGCGAAACCAGACAAAGTGGAGGGTTAAGGAGATCTTTATGGCGCACATTCGACTGCCGGAAGGCAATCCTGGAATTTTGGGGCCGATGGCTTTCAGTCCTGAGACCGCAAAACCTCTCAACGCACTGGCCGAGGTGCTTTTGCGCGGTCCGAATTCATTGCCGGCGGCTGACCGCGAGATGATCGCGACCTACGTATCATCGCAGAACGATTGCTACTTCTGTCAACACGCTCATGGTGCTGTGGCTGCTTACCGGCTCAACGGAAATGAGCAACTCGTCGACACTGAAAAGGCGAATTTCGAGGTAGCCGCAATTTCGGAGAAGCTGAAAGCCTGGCTCGCGATTGCCGGCATAGTACAGCGAGGCGGAAAGCAAGTCACAAATGAAGATGTCGCTCGCGCACGGCAGCAGGGCGCAACCGATAAAGAAATTCACGATACAGTCCCGATTGCCGCCCCGTTTTGCATGTACAACCGCAATGTGCATGGTCTGGCCACGAGGGCGCCCACCGACGCCGATCTATATCGTGAGAGTGAAAGACGGCTTGTCGACGAAGGCTACGTCCAGTCAGCCGAACACTTACCTGCCGCGCAGAAAGAGTGTGCTTACTCCTCGCCGAAACCTGGCGCGTGGTGCGGAGGGTAGGACAAACCTGCAAACAGCCGGCGGTGGCGGTTCCCAACCAAAATCGGTCAGGAAGATGATTTTTGCTTTTCCGAGGGGAGCTTATGAATCGGCGCAATTTTCTCCAATCGACTGGCGCAATCTGCGCGGGTCTGGCATTCACAAAATCAATACCGGTCTTTGCCGACGCATTACAGACGGGCGGCAGGTGGCGGACCTTCGAGGTCACCACGAGGGTAGAAGTATTGAAGCAAAGTGGAGTAACTCACATCTGGCTGCCGGCCGCGCTGATTCGTGATACGCCATTTCAGAGGACGCATGCCAACAGGTTCAGTGCTGAGGGCGGATCAGCTAAGTTCAGCAAGGACAAGCCAAACGCACTCGGCATCGTGTCGGCGACTTACCCGACTAACGCGAAACCCGTGCTGACGCTGACCAGCCAGGTTTCGTTGAAGAACTACGCCGTCGATCTCTCGGTGCCCGGCAGAGCGCCGCACGTTTCAAAAGAGGAGCTCGACTACTTTCTTCAGCCCAGCCGTTATGTGCCCACGGACGGCATTGTGAAAGAGACTGCGCTCAAGGCGACTGCCGGCGCGACCACTGAGATGGAGAAGGCTCGCGCTATTTACGACTGGGTGGTGGACAACACCTTCCGCGATCCGAAGGTCCGCGGCTGCGGGCGCGGCGACATTCGATTCATGCTGGAGTCGGGCGACCTGGGCGGAAAATGCGCCGACTTGAATGCCCTCTACGTTGGTCTGGCACGTTCCGTGGGCCTGCCAGCAAGGCATGTTTATGGTTTGCGGATTGCCAATTCGGACTTGGGCTATAAGAGCCTTGGTGTAGCGACGGAGAAAGCGACCAAGGGCCAGCACTGCCGCGTGGAGGTGTACCTTCGCGAACACGGCTGGTTTCCGGTGGACCCGGCAGATGTACGCAAGGTGGTTCTAGAGGAGCCTCCTGGGAATCGCCCACTGAGCGATGAGATGGTATCGAAGGCACGCAAGCGCCTATTCGGCTCATGGGAGATGAATTGGATGGCATATAACTACGCGCACGACGTAGCGCTACTAGGTTCCGCCAAGCAACCGCTGGCGTATTTCATGTATCCGCAGGCGGAAACGGCTGAGGGACGAGTGGATCCATTCGCTCCGGACAACTTCAAGTATGAAATCACAGTGAAGGAGATGAGCTAGAAAATTAGCGATTTCCTTGTAGCCCAAAATGACGAAACCTGGTGCTTTCCGATCAGTTGCTCTCCCTCTTGCGGTGGTCGCGGCAATGATAGTCATTTGGACTGTCATCTGGTGGAGCGGGATTTTTCATGAGAGTGCATTTCCTGGACCGCTGGCGGTTCTTCGCGGGTTCAGAGAAGAGGCCCGCAGCGGTCAGCTCTTTACCGATCTCATTACGTCACTATTCCGGGTCACTTGTGGATTTGGACTCGCCGTGGTCACCGGCATTCCGGCAGGCCTTTGGATGGGACAGAAACTGCTGTTACGAACGGCCTTTCTGCCGATCGTTAACTTTTTCCGGAATCTCTCGCCTCTCGCTTGGATTCCTTTCGCGATTCTCTGGTTTGGTGTGGGTGACGGTTCTCCAATCTTTCTAATCTTCTTATCGGCGTTTTTTCCGGTGGTTCTGGCGACCATGGCCGCAGCCGCCAACGTTCCAACCATCTATTCGCGTGTGGCGAAGGATTTCGGAATGTCCGATTCGGAAAAACTGATGCGGGTTACGCTTCCCGCCATCATGCCGCAGGTGGTCACGACTCTTCGGGTAACGGCTGGCGTGTGCTGGCTGGTGGTGGTTGCCGCGGAGATGATCGCCGGACGCGACGGGCTTGGTTTTGCCGTGATGGATTCGCGGAACGGTCTGCGAACGGACATTCTCGTGGTGGAGATGATCGTCATCGGATTAGTCGGCGTGGGGATTGACCGCGCCCTCGAACAACTCACGAAGATTCCGAGTATTCGGTGGGGATACGAAAGATAAGGCCGATGACAGGCTCCCGTTTGCAGTTAGGTCACGTCTCGCGATCGTTCGATAGTCTGGAAGTACTCCGCGATCTGTCCATCAAAGTTTCCCAGGGGGAGTTCGTGGCGATTGTCGGGCCCTCCGGTTGCGGAAAGACCACGCTGCTGAACCTTCTCTCAGGATTCGACCTTCCCACCTCCGGCACAGTTGAGCGTAAGGGTGAAAGCCGCATGGTGCATCAGCAGGACGGTTTGTTTCCCTGGCAAACAGTGTCGGAGAACATCGCTCTCGGCCTGCGCCACGTGAAGGGCAAGCAGGAACGGGAGCAGCAGGTCCGAGAATTGCTGGGACTGATCCGGCTGGAAGGATTTGAGAACAGTTACCCTCACCAGCTTTCCGGGGGTATGCGGCAACGCGTCGAACTGGCGCGGGCGCTGGCCGGCTCGTCCGACATTCTGCTGCTCGACGAACCGTTTTCGGCGCTCGATTATTTGACGCGGCTTCGCATGCGGCAGGAACTGGCGCGCATTTTGCAGGAGCGGCCACGTACAGTGGTTCTGGTCACGCATGATATTGAAGAGGCCGCGCAGTTGGCGGATCGGGTGCTCGTTCTCGGCGAACGGCCGGCGCAGATTCGCTACGAATTGAGCCTGGCGACGCCGCGGCCGCGTGATCCAACGCATCCGGAAGTTGTCCAGGCGATTCACCAGGTCTTGACGAAACTCGATCTGGATTCGGGCGCAGCAGAATACACTAAGACTTGAGCAACAAACGCCCTATCCAGGCATAGGGGATGAACACGAGGAGTGGCTTTATGTTTCGAAGTTCCATGATGCGGTGGTTACTGGGATTTGTTGTTTTTGTTGCCGTGATCGGCCTGCTTCGCTATAAGCCCTGGCGCCGAAGCGACACCTCGCACAGCGCCTCGAGTGGGGTGGAGCAACGCGAGATGCTGAAGGTCGGCTTCTTGCCCGTTACCTGCCATCTCACCTGCCCGGTTACCGATTTTGCGACCAAGGCGAGCAAGTCCACGCGATTTGAGTCCCAACGCTTCACCGATTTTCCGACAATGGCCGAATCCGTCAAGGCCGGTCGGATCGAAGCAGCTTTCATGATCGCTCCTCTGGCCATGAAATTAAGGGAGGAAGGTGTTCCCGTAAAGATCCTGTACCTGGGACATCGCGACGGGTCAGAAGTAATGGTAGGGAAGAACACCAGTGTCAAGAGCCTGCGCGATCTTCGCGGCAAAACTTTCGCGATTCCCAGCCGCTATAGCAATCAGAACCTCGTCATCCATAAGCTCATGCAGGATCAGGGCGTGAAGCCGGATGAAATCAAATTTGTGGAGATGCCGCCTCCGGACATGCCCGGCGCGCTCGCGGGAAAAGCCATCGACGCATACTTCGTGGGCGAACCATTTGCCGCCAAAGCGGAGCTCGATGGCAGCGGCCGGGTCCTCTATTATGCCAAGGACATCTGGCCTCACTTTATCTCCTGCGTGTTGGTAGTCCGCGAGACGCTAATCAAAGAGCGTCCCGCCGTTGTCAGAGATTTGGTGCGAGGGATCGCGCAGAGTGGTGAATGGGCGGAGACTCATCGGGTCGACGCGGCCAAGGTGGTTCATCCCTACTTCAGGCAGGACGAGAAGTTGATCCGATACGTGCTCACGGAACCTCCGGACCGGGTCAGTTACCGCATGCTGAACCCGTCCGATCAGGAAATGGAGAAGATCCGCGACATGGGGATCAAGGCGGGAATCCTGACGACGAAAGTTGAAATGAAGGACCTGCTCGATCGCTCCTTCATCCCGACGGACATCAAGGCTGCCGACATCGACATGACTACAGCGGGTCAGTAAGGGCGGGAGAGCTCCAGAAACAGGGCCCCGGCCAAGCGAGACTCGACTCCGGCGGGGCACAATTCATGCTGGCGGACGGCAGCCAAACTCTTTTCCTGGTTCTTCACGATGATGTTCAGTGCTCCTTGATTTCTCTTGATCTCATCCGCGTTGTGCTTGATTTCTCAGCTTTGAATCGCTCGCAGTTGGGACGGCAGATGATCCCCAAAAAGGCGCACGGGTGAACACGGAACAATTGATTCTTTCGGTCGGCACCATTCTGCTTGCAGCGCGCGTACTGGGCGGGATTTTTCAGCGCATCGGCCAGCCGCGGGTTGTGGGCGAAATGACGGCCGGCATCGTGCTGGGCCCTTCCTTACTGGGCCGGTTCTTTCCAGGAACTTTTGCTTACGTTTTTCCCGGATCGTCCATTCCTGCGATCGGAGTTTTGAGTCAGCTGGGCCTGCTGCTGTTCATGTTCGTGGTTGGACTTGAAGTCGATCTCAAACGCATCGTGAAACAGCGTGCGGCGGTTGTGCTGATCAGCAATTGCAGCATCGTACTGCCGCTGGCTTTGGGAGTCGCGCTAGCCAGAGTGTTATATTCCCAATTTGCCGGCGCGAACGTTTCCTTCCCGACTTTCGCGCTCTTCATGGGAACGGCCATGAGCATCACCGCGTTCCCGGTGCTCGCCCGAATCTTGAAAGAGCGCAACCTGCTCGGATCCAGCCTGGGGACAATGGCGATTTCGTGCGCCGCAATCGACGACATCAGCGCCTGGCTGCTCCTGGCTGTTCTTACGGCGATGGTACATTCGGCGCAAAACTGGCGGCATTTCGGGTTTACGCTCTTTTTCCTGGCGGCGTTTGTCGCGGTGATGATGATCCCGGTTCGTCGCGCGGCGTCCTTTCTCGAGTCCCGGTATCGGAAACACGGCGCGGGTATGGAGCTTATTTCTTCCATGGTTTTGATCATGCTTGCCGCCAGTTGGACGACGGAGCGACTGGGAGTACACGCGTTGTTTGGCGCGTTCGTAGCCGGCCTGATCGTGCCCAAGAACGAACCGATGATCGGCGAAGTAGTCGAGCGGATGGAATCGCTTAGCCTCGCACTGCTCTTGCCCCTGTTTTTTGCGCTTACTGGATTGCGGACCCGGATCGACCTCCTCACTGGGAACTCGATGTGGGGCTATGCCGCGGCGATTATCGCTGTAGCGGTGTTCGGCAAACTGGCAGGAGGCGCCCTCGCCGCCAAGGCATCGGGAATGAATTGGAAAGACTCCCTTGGCCTTGGAATCCTGATGAATACCCGCGGATTGGTGGAATTGGTACTCCTGAACGCCGGTCTGGATCTCGGTATCCTGTCGCCTCCGCTGTTCACCATCATGGTGATCATGGCGCTGGTCACAACGTTCATGACGACACCCATTCTGATCGCGATCAAGATTCAGCCACGAAACGAGTTTGCAAATTGAAAAACGTCGGTGACTAGGCTGTCAGGAATCATTACCTATATCTTTGCAGGGGACTGAATGCTCATTCGACGTTCGACAGCTTCTCTGTTCGCGACCCTCTTGACGCTGTTAGGGACCGTCGCCGTGGTGTTTTCGGGATGTAGTTCGAAGCCCAAGATGCCCGACAAAGGTTCGAAAGCCTATGCAGACACGGTGTCGGCATTTTACGTTGGCCTGGCGGCGTTGCAGGTGGGACACGATGTTTACGCCGACAGCAAACTCGGCGAACTGACGAACCTCGTGCCGGACGAGCCCGCGGGATGGGCCAATTGGGGTGTGCTGGCGCTTCGCCAGCGGAATTATGATCTGGCCGCGCAACGGCTGGAACAAGCGCACAAACTCGCTCCGCAAAACGATCAAATCTATTTCCTGCTGGGCCTTCTCGAGAGCAGCCGCGGGCATCAGGCGGAGGCGATTGCTGATTTGCGGAGAGCGGTGGCGTTGAATCCGCGGAATTTGCGGGCCGCCTATCAACTAGCGGAGGAAATCGAACGGCAGGGCGGCGACGAAAATGAAGCCGAGTTTCAGCGGGTGATACAAAGGATTCTCGACGCGCAACCTGACAATCTGGCGGCGCTGCTCGAAGTTGGACGAGTGGCGGCAAAACGCGGAGACGCAACGACGTTGCGTGCTGCCGTGGACCGCATCAGCGCGCAATCGTCGGCGTGGCCTCCGGAAGTGCAGCAACAGGTCGCTGCCCTGAAGGCTGCAGCCGCCAGCTCCGATCCACGCGCCGCAGCGACCCGGACGATGTTCCTGCGCAATGTCCTTATGCGCGTTCCCGACTTCCGGCAGAGCCTCGCCGTAATCAAAGCTGCGCCTGGCGAGGAAGCGCAGCCGTTGA
>DATNKA010001135.1:0-15277 GCA_035603655.1 Candidatus Acidiferrales bacterium
GATTTTTTGGGCGGCCGCAAAATGTACGAGCAAGCGTTGGCAATCCGGACCACAGCAGGCGACACTCTTGCCACTGCTGAGACTCAGCTCGGGCTCGCGGATTTGTCCCTCGAAGAGGCGCATTCTCCCGCCGAACAGGAAGCTGCAGTCAGGCGGGCTCTTGAGGTTTTTCAGACGCAGAAAGTCCGCGACGACGAAACCGGGGCATGGTGCGTCCTTGCCCGCGCCCTGCTCGCGCAGGGCAAAACCACAGCTGCAAAAGACGCGATACAACACGCGCGGTCCCTCGCCGCCAAAAGCCAGAATCCAGACACCCGCTGGCAGACCGCCATTACCGCAGCGCGCATCGAGAACGCCGATCACAACGTTGCCCACTCCGCTGCCGGGAGTGCAACGCGCAAGGAGTTGGCCACCATCATCGCGAAGTCGCGAGAGCTGGGTTATTTGGGCATCGAACTCGATGCTCGTCTTGCAACCGCTGAAATCGAAATGAAGGCGGGACAGATGACGGGGGGACGTGCGCATCTAGCCGCCATCGAGGCCGATGCAAAAGCCAAAGGCTACAACCTCCTCGCCCGCAAAGCGGCCACCGCTCGCGGCTGACGTTGCCGCTTAAATGAAGCATAGAACAGGAAACAGGGCCTTACCGAAACGCTTCTCTTGCGCCGCTTTCAAGAGTGTTCCAGCGGATCAGAACGCACCCTAGAGATAGAAATGCCTCGTGAAGGTCCGCCCGTTTTTTCGTAGCGCCCGCGCAATCGCCGAAACTGATTCAGCCAAGCGAAGGTCCTTTCCACGACCCAGCGCCATCGCCCCAGTCCACTACCATGTTCTGGGTTGCGCATCGCGAGAAAAGGGATGATGCGTCCGTCACGCAAACCTCGCCGGATCGCTTCGGCATCGTAACCGCGGTCACCCAACACGCAGTTCGGACGACGGCGAGGGCGTCCGTGCTTTCCTTGTAGGCAGGGATCGCATCAACCAAGGCAAGGGCTTGCTGTGAGTCGTTTCGGTTGGCCCCGGTCAGTTGAATGGCCAGCGGAACTCCCCGTCCGTCGCAGATGAGATGACGCTTGCTGACTAGCTTGGCCCAGGTCAGAGGGATTCGGTCCCGTCTGGCGCCCCCCAAAACTGTCCGGATCGAACTTCCGTCCACGATGGCCCCTGACCAGTCGATTTGCCCGTAACGCGCCAGCCAGTCCAGCAAAACGAAATGGAGCAACTGCCAGATGCCACGTTCCTGCCAATCGCGTAGTCGGCGCCAGCAACTCATTCCAGAACCACAGCCCATCTCTCGCGGCAGCATCTCCCAAGGAATCCCACTGCGCAGAACGAAGACAATGCCCGTGAGACATGCCCTGTCCGCCAACCGCGGCCGTCCGCCCAGGGGGCTTCGCCTTCGCAACTGGGATAAACGGTTCGACCAGTTTCCACAACCCGTCAGGCAAGAGTTCGATCGCCATTGGACAACTTCTTTCCGAAAAAATGGTCCGAGCCTTTCCCCGGGTTGCCGGAGAAACGAGGTTTTGTTAGACGTTCTAAAGGTGCAGCTTGCCACTTGGCTGTGCTCAGTCTGAATGGGAATCACAGGAGGCCGGTGAAGGCAGAGCTTTCTGAATCACTAAATTGCATGGCTGGTATAAATCGTTATACCGTTCCCATCGGGGTCCTTTATGCAAAAAAGATGATGTCCGAAGAAAGTTTCATCAGGGATCTCTCCTGCTGCGATTCCCCGACTGATTAGCTCCGACCGATATTGTTTCAATTCATTCAGGCCATTGCCTTTAATCATGAGGTCAAATTGCTCAGAAAATCTTTCATGGAATTGTCCTGTCAAACTTTCCGCTACGCCTTCTCCAGCCGGCTGATCAACTTCTAACAATAGAAGATGAGTGCCTCCACGTAGTTCAATAATTGCGACCTTTTCGTCAGTAGCAAATGGAGGAATGCCGAGATTGGAGTAGAATTTGCAACTGCTCTTAAGGTCAGCCACCTTAAAAACAAGGTGAGCCACTGCCAATTCTGAGTCAACGACAGTCTTCCCCTCGCTCAATCCTAAACCGGTCATGATTTACCTCGCAGGTTGTTCTTCAAAATTGCCCTGAAAGCAACACTGTTACAGCAGCGTTGCGGTTCGTTTTGAAGTGCGTTCTCATTAAAGATACCATACGGTATCTTTCAAGGCAATCATTTTATTTGTGCCACTGGCTCATCCAATGGAATACAGTTTGAGACGTTGAGGAACTTTCGAAATGAAGGCGACCAAAGTAAAAAACGCGTACATGAAAAAGAAGGACCCTCTCTTCGTTAGAGAATCCCTCTTAAATGCCGCCTTCGAACTCGCTGCGACCAAGGGCATGGCTGATGTCACCGTCAACAAAGTGAGCGAATTGGCACACGTTACCAAGGGGGCTTTCTTTAATCACTTTGATAGCAAAGAGACGTTGGTGACGGAGTTGATGCAGATGCTATTGACCCGACTGGACAACCAGTTTGACCGACTGATGGCGGAGGAAGAGAATTCCGACGGATGCTTTACTCGTGCATACATTAGGGCCGCATTCTCGGAAGGTGCAGCTGAACGTAACATTTGGGGCGCGCTCTTGAGTCTGATGGCCTCTAAAGATCAGATCGGATGGGTTTGGAATAATTGGCTGAGCGAGCGCCTAAAGAGACATTCGAACACTGATTCGAGAATCGAGCTTCGTGTCGTAAGATTTGCGGCAGATGGCGTATGGCTTGAGAGAATCATGAACGCAAAATCGAAAAACCTAAAGGGTGTCGAAGAATATCTCATCGAGATGGCACGAATCCGTTAGCTTCGATCCTGAAAACCGGGAGCATCACCGCGTTCTCGCGGCATTCTCCAAAGCGATTTGCTGGGGCCGTTACCTCGCAAACCGACAGAGATGAGAGCCCCTAACCAGGCTTGACTCCTAACTTGATAAAACACATTATCGCGTTAGAAGACAGCTATATGTCTGGCAGAGCAGTTTGTGGTTTAGCGCTTTGTTTCTACGAAGGCGCGGAGACGCCTAAGTCGGTCGTCCCACTGTTCCGAGATTTCATTGAGATAGCGGCGAGCATCGGCAAGCCGCCGGGTTTGTAACTCCCAAATGCGTTCTCTGCCTGTGCGACAACTACGAAGTAGCCCAACTTTCTCCAGCGCACTCAGGTGCTTCGTGATTGCCTGACGTGAAATGTCGGCACCCTCGGTCAAGCGAACGATTGATAATGGCCCGCCGTCGCATAGGCGAGCGACAATCCGCAAGCGGGCTTGATCGCCCAAAGCGGCGAAGACAGGCGCGTAGGATATGAGTCCGGAACTCGGGGTACGTTTTCTTGACATATGACAGAGTCAGACGCTTTAACCCTTTGATTGCAGGGCAAGGTATTTCTGAATGAGCTGAGTCTGCTTTTCCCAGCCGCCTTCATTGGCCGCGAATGCCTTCGCGCTTCTAGCCAGGGGAATTTGATCGAAGCCCGACTCGGTAATAGTTAGAAGTATGCCGTCTGCAACCTCCTGCAACTCGAACACGATTAGCGTCATGGGCTCTTTGGAATAGTCGATGTTGGGTTCCACGGCAAACGGATGCCATCGGAATGAGAGCCTGCGCATGGGTGCTATCCGGTCCACGGTCCACTCGAACCTCTTTCCGGAGTGGGGTTCCTGGAGCTTGGCGACTTCTGCGTCCACGGTCGTGGGAACGATTCTCCCGGTCAAGTGGGCTCCCTCGACGAACGATCCGTCAAAGTCAACGCCGAACCAGCTGCCGAACTGCTTGGCGTCGCTGATAGCGTTCCAGACGCGTTCAAGAGAGGCGCGCAAGACAATCTTCTTTTCGATGCGATCGGTATTCATAAAAAGTCTTTCTGGTTAAGAGCAACCTATGGGTTGCTCTTTTGTAATACCACGTCTCGTCGCTGACGTGCAACCTGAAAGTTGCTTGTCTGGAATTTTTTCCTTTATCTCCCCTTGCGGATTGATGTGTCCGATAAGTTCTGTTATCAGAAACATTGACAACCAGAAAACACGGGGCGGGGGCTGGTCGGACGGCGTGACGGTTCCTGGTTCAGAAAATCTGCCGGCACTCCCTTCGGTGATTGCCGGTGCGCACACTCCCCAGGGGTGTCTCCCGGAAGGCAACCTTAGATACACATAGCCTCCGTGAACTTCGCCACCTTAAACGAGCGGGGAGGACAAGGCTAATCAAATCTTAAAGTCCGCCAAATGAACCGGTTAGTAACTTGAGCCGAGGTCGATCTGTCTGGATTAAACAGGTGAAATCAGGTGAAATTGGGTAAAATTGGGTATTGTCTTGCCTTTGGGGTGCGAATTGGGTAATATTGGGTAACATTGGGTGAAATTGGGTATTTCGGTTATGCACGCCATCAATAACATCATTATTACGCCGGAGATCCTGAAGCTCATCGCCGATATCGATGAGTTCAAGGGCCGCTGGAAAGCTATTGAGACCCTTGCGCCCGAAAGGCTGACCAGCCTCAGGCGGATCGCCACGATTGAAAGCGCCGGTTCATCCACCCGTATTGAGGGTGCGAAGCTCACTGATGCGGAAGTGGAGAAGCTGCTCTCCGGGATGGAAACCAAGTCCTTTGCCAGCCGCGACGAGCAGGAAGTAGCGGGCTATGCCGATGCGATGGAAATGATCTTCGATGGATATGACGCCATCACACCGACTGAAAATCACATCAAGCAGCTGCACGGCGTGCTCCTGAAGTACAGCACCAAAGATGAGGATCATCGCGGGCACTATAAGAAAGTGCCTAACCATGTCGAGGCATTCGGCCCAAACGGCAAGAGTCTGGGCGTGGTGTTTGAGACCGCCACACCCTTTGAAACGCCCGGATGGATGAAGGAGCTCGTCGAGTGGTTCAATCAATCCGTACAGGAGGAGAGCCAACATCCCCTGATACTGATTGGGATTTTCATCGTTGTATTCCTCGCGGTCCACCCGTTCAAGGACGGCAACGGCCGGCTCTCGCGCGTGCTCACGACGCTGCTCCTGTTGCGCGCCGGTTACGGCTACGTACCTTACAGTTCGATGGAAACCATCATCGAGGTGAATAAGGACGGCTATTACCTTGCACTGCGCCGCACCCAGCAAACCATTCGCAAAGAGGACCAAAGCTGGGAGCCCTGGCTGGTGTTCTTTTTCAAAACGATGGCAAAGCAGAAAGATAACCTTGCCTCCAAGGTGAACGACGAACAGGCCCTTCGCGCGTCCCTACCCGCGCTCTCGCGTCAGATACTGGAGCTGACGAAGAGGCGCGGCGAAATCACCATCACGGAAATCGAGCATTCGACGGGCGCGAACCGCAATACCATCAAGGTACATCTGAAAAAGCTGGCCGAGCAACACTATCTGGTGCAGTTGGGCAGGGGACGCGGAGCGCGCTACTCAATCAAATAGCGGCAAGCATTCAGCCTTTCCCGCGCAGCCTAACTAATTCCGCCACCACAGAGTGAGGAGAGAAGGTGGTGCCCCTGAAATACTAAAGTGGGCCGGCGGGTTCCTGCAACCGCCGGCCCTTGACTTGCGAGAGGCGCCAAAGCGCACTCGCGACGGAATACTTAGAAGCGAACGCGAGCAGCAACCTGGATGGCGCGATTGCCACCAAGGTTCTCCTGGGCAGAGCCCAACAGAGTGCCGAACGACGACCCGAAAGCAAGTCCCCACGGCTGACCAGGATCAAGCCATTGGTTGTGGTTCAGAACGTTGACGAAAACGGCCTGAAATTCCGTAGACACCGACTCGGCGACTCTCACACTCTTGCGAATGCTGAAATCGAGGTTCCAGTAGGGCAGGCCGGTGAGATAGCTGGTATCTCGGGTGTCCAAACCCAGAATCGGATCGCGGTAGCTGCTTGCCGCGCCCGTCCCATTCTTGAATATGCTGGGAAACCCGCCAGCGCCGGGTGCGTTATAGTAGGCGTGGCCGTGTGCGGGGAGCGGCCCGATGGGCACCGCGCTCTCAAGGCTAAGGTAGTTGTCATTGGAATCGCCCTCACCAAACGCCTGGGTTGTAAAATTCGGTCCCGGCCAAACCTGAAGCGGCTGGCCGCTCCCGGTCGTGAAGATCGGTGAGAAGGTCCACCCACCCAGCAGGCGTCCCATCATTCCAGTTTGGCTTTTGTAGAACGGCGGGGCGTAGACGAAGAACACGTTGTACACGAACTTGCGGTTGTAGAACTGGGGGCCGTACATCTCGTTCAAGTTGAACGCATCATCCGCGGTGAACCCGCTGGTAGCTTGCACCAAGGCTCCCGTTCCCAGCGCCTTGGACCAGGTGAGGTTCGATTGCATCGTCAGGCCTTTCCAATCGGCCATTTTGAGCGAAGCAAAACCGGCATTGTAATTCCCATGGCCGACGCTGGCATTGACGGCAACGCCCGAGCTGAACTGACCTGCACAGCCGATCTCGGCGCCGGTGGGGCAGTTGATAGGCGTTTGCGCCATAGTGCGGGGGAAGTTGAAACCGCCATTGTCCAAATCACTCCACAGCGACCAGACTTGGTTGGCGGTCAGGTTACCTGTGGCACCACCTTCCTTGGCTACCATCGCGGCCGTGCAGCTGGAGGCGCCACTGCAGTAGCCTGTATTTGCTAACGCCGCTTCAAAGAACGGCTGGGGTGTCACGGCCGACGCATTTTGGGCACAGCCGCCACCCGCCATTCCCGCAAACCCGCCGCAATATTGCAACACCACATTCTTGTAAGCGTTGGCGAACTGCTGTCCACCCTTCGTCATCATGTAAGGAACCGAGTTGATATTGATGGGCAGATATTCATGAGTAATTCTGCGTCCGATATAGCCGACTTCCAACGTCACCTTCTTCGACAACTGGCGCTGCAGCGTGAGGTCAAAAGAATCGACCACGGTGGGCCGGAAATGCGGATCCAAGGCTTCGCCGGCGCCGGCTGCGATGGCGTTGAAACCGGGGAAGTCTGGTTGCGGCAGCGTTGCGCTCGGAATTGGAAGAGGTGCGGCGAGACCATCCACTCCGATACGGAAGGCGTTGCCGGCACAGGTCGCGACACCCGCCGCACAACCAACCCCGCCGCCTGGCGCTACCGTAACTCCATTTTGTACGGCCTGAATTAGTCCAGTTCCCAATAGCGGCACCAGCACCAGATCCACGCCATTCAGCCGTCCGTAAACCCGGCCATAGCCACCTCTTAAGACGGAGGCGTCATTCCCGAAAATCTTTGCGACGAACGAATCGCCGCCAAAGTGGGGGTTCCAAGCTGCGGCCAGGCGGGGGCTGAATTCGCCGTAGTAGGGATCGTAAGGATACTTCAATCCGGCTCCGGTGTTGCCCACCAGGGCAAAACCAAGTTCGGGGTTATAGACCTGACCCAGGAGTGCATTGCGTTTGCGACTGGTTAAATAGCTATTTACATCAACCGGTTGATCGCTCGAATCTACCAGTTCCACCTGCTTGCCTTGGGCCTCGGTGGGTGGCATTTCGAGCGTCCAGCCCAGACCGTAGGTCAGGGTAAAGGACTTTTTCATGTGCCACGTATCACTGAAGTACACGTTGTAGTAGGGAATGGTGCTTTGGTCGAAGGCAGGGGTCAGTGGCGGATTTAAGTTCAGATTTGGGCCGGAGCGAGTGTAGGCGATCTGCGAGATCGAGACGATCCCCAGCGCCGCCGCAGTCAGGGCACTGCAGTTGGGAATATCGCCGGATGCGCACATCGGCAAGTCTGCGGAAAGTCCCGAACCGGAAGACGAGCCTAGTTGATAAACCGGCTGGTAGTTGATGCCACCGCCGTTGTCGGTGCGTTGATGCCAGTTGAAATTGTGCTGATACTGACCCCCAAACTGGAACAGGTGATTGCCTTTCAGTATGGAAATGTCGTCACGAATCATCTGGTCGTGTCCATCCCAAAAGCGGGTGCGAGTTTGCTGCGTGTTCACGTTGAAGGGAGCGAGGTCGTCCGTATGACCATTACTCTCACCAGAAGCGATCTCAAGCGCTCCACCTAGCCCAGACAGCTGAGGCACGTCCCCGGCTCTACCCCATTGCCACCAGTTTCGTAGAAAACTGTAATGAAAATCGTTCGTGACGTTGGGCGTGATATTGGTCGTGAGTCCCGCCACCCAATACCAGGCTTGCTGCGGATCGCCAGACTGCGAGGCCGGGACGCCCAGTTTGTCTCCGCTGAAGAAGCCGCCAATATCGACCTGGTCCGCGGTGGAATTGGTTCCAAACTTGAAATAGCGGTAGCTGGACATGAAGTGCCACTTCTGCCCGAAGTCATGATCCAGACGGCCCACCATGAAGTTGGTCTTCTGGGGCTCAGCGACGTTGGCCGTGAATCCGAGCACATTGGTCCCGTCGCAGATAGGGTTGCCGCTAAAGCACGGCGAATTTGAGGCTGGCTCATACTTATTCCAAATTTGCGATACCAGCGGATTGAGCCCAATTCCGCGCGGATCCTGGGTCTTGAGGTTGTAGACGGTACCAGTCACCGGATCCGTGAGGTTGCCCGCTATCAGGCCCGGCGAGGGAACATCTCGGTGAATGGTTACGGAGTTATCGAGCCAGCGAAAGGCTTCGTAGTTGAAAAATATGTAGGTCTTCCCGCCCAAGATCTGCTTGGGTATGATTGGGCCGCCAACGGCGCCTCCAAAGCGACTGTAGTGGAAGTCCGGAAGGCCAACGTGGGAACCTGGAATATTATTCTGCCAGGAATTCGAAGACCAGTTGTTGTCGAGATAGTACTCGTATGCTGTCCCGTGCCACCCGTTCGTTCCGCGTTTGGTCACGACTTGCACTTCCGCGCCCGAGGAACTGTTAAAGTCGGCAGTCTGCCCGGCGGTGTTTACTTTGAACTCTTCCACGCTATCTTGAGGAGTAGGCATAACACCGGTCGGGTTCCCTGTCAGGTAGAAGGTATTTTGCGCGGCAACGCCACCGGTTGGGTCGCCGGCATAGGTGGTTGTGTACGTGGACATGTTGCCGTCCATGTCATTGGTGTTATTGCCGCCGTCGAGCGAGAAATACGTCTGGTCGTTTACCGTTCCGGCCACGCTGCCTTCGGGCGTAACTCCCGGTTGCAATTCGACGAAGGTGCTGACGTCGCGGCCGATGCTGGGCAGTGCGTCCAGCGCGGTGCTGGTTATGATGTTACCAACAGTCGCATTCATCGTCTGCAATTCGTTGCCTGCAGCGCTCACCTCTAATACCACATTGCTGCCGCCAACTTGCAAAGTCAGGTTCGCGGTGGTGGCATTGCCGACACCAACCTCGGTTTGGGTTTTGGTGATGGAGAAACCTTGCTTGCTGACCGAAAGACCGTACGTGGCAGGGGCAACGTCAACGAAGATGTATCGTCCCGCATCGTTCGTGGTCGCGACACGGGAGTTCTTGGTAGCAGTGTCGGTGAGGGTCACGCTGGCGCCCGACACCACTGCACCCGATGGATCAGTCACCGCTCCAGCGAGCGTACCGGTTGATGTCGATTGAGCCCAAGTGGCCACAGCGCCGCTCAGCCAGAGCTGGGCTGAAAGCAGGAAACAGAAGAACAGGGAAGGAAAAATCTGGCGATGGACGCGCATGGCAAAACCTCCAGGGACGAGTTCCGCAAAGACGCGGGATTTCTGTCATGCCTCCGCTAGTGTTAAGAGGCCCGGTAAATCAATGCCCAGAGAAAGTTGTAGTCTGCTCGCAAAACCCGCTAATAAGTCGCGAACACTACCATTTTTTAATGCACAAAACAAGTAGTAATTGTTATGATTGAATATTTCGTTCTGACTTTCTGCAAGGAATTGATGGCAAAAGAGATAGCAGTCTGACGATCAATTCCGCGACTTGTTGAAGAGTCGTTCAGACCCTGGCGCAGGTAGGACGGTCCTTACATTGAGGGTCCATAGAATGACAGGTCCACGATGTGAACCCCGGCCGTGAACGCGTCGCTGCCGCTCACCGCATATGTTTGATCAGCGATGGGGGGGAGGGTGGTCTTTACTGTTTTGCCGACAGGGACGTTTGTAGGTCACGGTTTTGCCGGTGGTTCCCGCCCCCGCGTGTCTTCGTATTTGATGAACAAATCCCGTAGCGCATTGACGACGCGAGTAAATGTTCCTCCCCCACTTCACCGTTAGCCAAAGGCAAAGCCGCCTAAGCTAACATCTTCTTGTTCTCCTTCCCTCGAAACGGAGCACACGAGCGCCTCCGTGCGGGCTGCAATGGAGGAAACTCGTGGAGCTGTTTCGAAAGAAAGATTCTCGATTTTACTGGTATGAATTCAAGGTTCGCGGGAAACGCCACCGACGGTACCGAGGGTCTGCCAAAAGAGACCAAAGCGCAAAGCGGCAATCCTTCCGGCCACCTTTTTGTGCATTGGACTAGATAGAAATTGAGTCTACATAGGATTCAGCCCGTTCTGGGAAGCATCGCTCGTGTTGAAAACGCGAAGGAGCTCCTTATCTTCATCTTCTTTACCGTTGCCAGTTATTACCACACGTGCGGTGTGCCTCTACCACAGGCTTGATTTTCGCCCTAAGGGGCCCCAGCAACGCTGGCTTATTACTTCACAAACCCGCCCGCCCGTCACCAGCTGCGCGACTTGGCGGAGCGGCTGAGCCTCGCTCCGTCTAACCTGTCCAAAGAGCTGGGACGCCTGGAGCGCCACTAATTCCTGCGACGCTAAATTTAGCGTGTAATTTTGCATAAAGTCGCGTGGGCTTTTGTATTCCGCATCGAATTCGAGTGACCGTTGGCTGTCAGATGGCGTCTAAATGGTGTGAGCACGGGACGCCGATTAGAACTGGATGCGGTGCGGGGAGTGATGCTTGTCTGGATCGCTCTGACGCATCTGCCCACCGCTGCGAGTGCGTGGGTGAATCAACCTTTTGGTTTTGTGGGAGCTGCGGAGGGGTTCATTTTTCTTTCTGCGCTGTTTACCGGACGGATTTACTTCCGTATCGCAGATCGCGAGGGCTATCCCGCAATGGCGCGAAAGTTGTGGGCGCGCACGCTGCGCTTGTATGGCTACCACGCGCTGTTGCTGGCTTTTGCGTTCTTAGTCGCGGTGCCCATTGCTTCTCATGGCGATCGACCGGGGCTTCACAACCTCCTGGATTTTTACTTCATGGCCGGGGCTAAGAAAGCAGTGATGGAAGCCGCTCTGTTGATTTATCGGCCGCCGCTGCTCGATATCCTGCCGATGTACATCATTTTTCTGCTGTTCACGTCAATTGCGATTCCGCTGGCTCGGAACATTGGATGGAAACCGATCTTGTGGACATCTTTCTCGTTCTGGGTGCTCGCTCAGTTCGGTTTTCGCAGCGCCGAGCACACGTTCATGATGCGATACGTTCCTACGCGGATTCCATTGAACGAGATGGGGTCATTCGACCTGTGGGCCTGGCAGTTTCTCTGGTTTGTGGGAGTGTGGCTGGGCGTGCGTTGGGCGCAGGAAAACCTGGCGATTGAAACGTGGGCCCGGCGGGGGATTGTTCCGGCCGTGGTGATCGCTGTTTTTTGTTTCATCATGCGGCGAAAGCTCGCGCACGGGTTAGAACTGGGCGCATTGGAGTTTCTCTTTGACAAGTGGCACCTCGGGCTCATCAGGATGCTCGATTTCGCAGCCGTGGCCGCGTTGCTAATCCTTTCGCAATCGATCACGAAAACGGCAGCCGTAAGGCCTCTGGTGCTGTTAGGACAATCTTCGCTGCAAGTGTTTTGCGTACATCTTCTATTTTGCTTCGCAGGTCTCACGCTGATGGGCAATGCGTCAATGCTGAGCGGGTGGCAACAATTCGCACTTTTGACCATTACAATTACCGGAATGTTAATTACGGCGAGAATTTTCTCAAAGAGCGAGGCCAAGAACGAAGGGCAAGCGAGAACACAAGTATCTTCCGGGTCGACTTCAGGACGTGTAACAAGCCTGGCAGCGGAGAGCGGGCCAGCGCGGGCGGGCTTGGTCGGAAGAGATTCGATTCGTCTCGCCAGCCGAAGCTCGGATTAAACCGTGGAGACTGAACGCGTTCGCGCCACCTACTCGCGAATCGAACATCAACTTACCTTCCGAAAATAGGCCCCCAGAAAGTTCGCGGACAGAACGTCAGAAGTTTTCCAATGTTTTCAATCGAATCAGAAAAAGCCGGAGCTGATCGAGGGTGTGTCGGATTAGTATTGAGACCCTGCTCGTCGTGCTTCATTCCCAGGTTGTCCAGCAAACTGCAAGCTATCCAGACGGGCGTCGGGGCGATCAATGGCACATCTCTTCGAGCCGACCTAACCCGCGTCGCCCCTCTTGCCTTTCCTTGCTGCGGTACGCGACATTAGTCCCCTACTCAGAATCGGGCCAGACACAGCACGGGCACCATCCATGAGCCCATTGTTTCAGCGCCAGGTCAGCTATAGCCGACCCAACCTAGTCCGCGCTGAGAAGCACACCCCGTGGGATCGTTATCACGAATCGACCTTGAGGCATGCCCTCCAGCGAGTACGCTAATCGCGGTTTGTTAGGAGTTCTGCTGCCTTCACCTACGATGTCTTCCCGAGCCATAGCTCGAAAGACAAGGCTGTCGTTCACCAGCTCGCGCAAAAACTGAAGTCTGACGGTTTCCGCGTCTGGCTCGACGCCTGGGAAATTCGCGCTGGCAACAACATCCCCGCCAAAATCAGAGGAAGGCCTCGAACGCTCCTACGTTCTTGTTCTACGCATGTCTGGGAATGTTTTCGGCTCCGATCGGGCAACACTCGAGAGTCGGACATTTCGCTTTCGCGATCCACTCAACAAAGAGCGCCGATTCATCCCGCTCCGTTTGGACGACGCCAAGCCAAAGGGTTCGATCATCCAGTTTTCCTATGTCGACTGGTGCGACGCCGTCGTGGAAGCGGAATACATGCGGCTGCTTCAGGCGTGCCGAACCGAATGGCTCCTGGCCAGAAATTTACCCACCCTACGGAAACGGTGGACTTCATCGTCATCCTGTCCGGCGAAAGCGACCTGGAACTCGATGGCAATGAAGCCGTCCACCTCAAGCACGGCACTATCCTTGTTCAGCGTGGCGGGATGCACGAGCGAGACGCGTGAACTCTTACATGTTATAGTTACGAAAGATTGTGTTTTCTTTCGCTATATAACGAATCCGCAGAGGGAACTATGCAGCCTGTCAGATCCGGTCGTTGGACTATCCTCGCTAACTTATCTTCTCGTGCAGCGGTGGCCGCCCTTGCCGTCACTGCAGGTTTGATGTTCAGCTGCTCAAAGCCGCCGGTCCAAACCAAAACCGTCTACTCGCCTCCTTCGGATATCAAGGTGGAAGTGCACGCTGGAGGGCCAGTCGTCCTAACTACCAAGACGGCTGAGTTCCAACTTCTTCCTTCGGGCTCACTGCAGGCCACCCTATTGAAAGACGGCAAGCGGTTGACGCTCGACGACACGGGATCGAGTGCAGGGAGCGATGAAATTACTCGCGCAGGTCACCCCGTGCAATTCACGCCGGACTTGGCACAGGCAAAAACCCTTGAGGCCACCGGAAAATTGGGTCGTGGGAAGCGAGTGGTGATTCCGGCGCATGCGATGGCTCCGGGTTCGGCAATCGACAGGGAACTCGTGATCGAAGCGTACGACGACTTTCCAAATATTGCATTAGTCAGCGTAGCTTACAAAAACGCGGGAGCCGCCGACGTTACTATCGATCGAGTTCAGATTCAGCAGCATCGCTTTAGCGCGAAGCAAGTCGATGCCAAGCCTCCCGCCTACAACATGTGGTCGTTTCAAGGCTCGAGCTACGATTGGGGCCAGAACGATGTGCAGAAGCTCACACCGACTTCGTCGCAACCGAACCTAATGGGCGAAGAGGTCAAAGGCGGCTATGGTGGCGGCATTCCGGTCATCGCATTCTGGACCGCATCCGTCGGCGAAGCGATCGGGCATGTGGAAACGCTGCCCTGGACTTTGTCAATGCCGGTGAAAGTGGAAGCGGACGGCACTGTGACGGCGGGCATCACAATTCCTGCAAATACAGTTCTCAAGCCGGGAGAAACGTACTCGGCCCCCCGCAGCTTCGTTGCAGTCTACAGCGGAGATTTCTACGAGCCGCTGCGCATGTGGTCGAGCGTGTTGCAGAAAGAAGGATGGGAAATCCCGAAGCCGTCAAGCGAAGCCTACAACGTAAGCTGGTGTGGCTGGGGATACGAATTCAACGTAACTCCGGCGCAGATGCTGGGCACGGTTCCCAAGTTGAAAGAACTCGGCATCAAGTGGGCGACCCTGGACGATCGATGGTTCAATACTTACGGCGACTGGGAGCCTCGCGCCGACACGTTCCCGGGTGATTCCATCAAGCGCATGGTAGACGATTTTCATAAGCAGGGAATTCTCGCGCAGTTGTGGTGGCTTCCGCTGGGAGTGGAAGACGGACAGGGAAAATGGGAGTCGCACAAATACGTCGTTTCCAAGCTAGCCAAGGAGCATCCGGACTGGTTCATCCTCGACAAGAATGGCAAGCACGCGCGAATGACGCGCGACCTGGCTGCACTCGACCCGTCGCTTCCCGAAGTGCAGGCCTACTACAAGCAATTGACCGAGAAGTTCATCCGCGATTGGGGCTTTGACGGATCGAAGCTCGACAATATTTATAGCGTGCCGGCATGCTACAACCCGGCCCACCATCACAAGTCGCCGCAGGAATCGGTCAATGCGATGGGAGAGGTGTACAAAATCATCTTCCAGACGACTCGCGGCATCAAGCCGGAGAGTGTGACGCAAGCGTGTCCGTGTGGAACGCCGCCGTCGCTGGCCTGGCTGCCGTTCATCGATCAAGCCGTCACGGCCGATCCCGTCGGCGGGGTGCAGGTGCGGCGCCGCATCAAGATGTACAAAGCGCTGCTCGGCCCGGAATCAGCGGTCTACGGAGATCATGTGGAACTTTCTTCGATGACCCCGCTCGGTCATGGCAACTGGAGCGAGCACGGCAGTGATTTCGCCTCGACTCTGGGGGCAGGCGGAGTTCTTGGGACGAAGTTCGTCTGGCCGGAAACTGCCCCTAAATTCAAGGCGGTGGCACTGACCGGGGAAAAGGAATCACACTGGAAGAAATGGATCTCGCTCTACAACGAAAAGATGCTCTCGAAGGGAGATTTCCTCGATCTCTATGTATACGGATACGACGTGCCCGAAGCCTACGCCATCGAGAAAGGCGGAAAGATGTACTACGCATTTTTCACGCCGGAGGGAACTTCGTTTAATGGTGAGGTGGAACTCCGCGGGTTAAAGCCCGGCACTTATG
>DATNKA010001136.1:0-6233 GCA_035603655.1 Candidatus Acidiferrales bacterium
ACTTGAACGAGTCGGCCGCCGCATCCACTCTGGCCCGCGATCGACAACTCCGCCTCGGCTGGAACCTCCCCGGCTTCGCAACTCCGGTTGCAGCCGTCTTCGAAAAGGAAGTCCGCTACCTCTTGCGCAGTGGCCCCATGCTGATCACCCTGATCATGCCGATTTTTGCGCTCCTCGTCTTCCGCCTCGGCGCCATGAATTCCGGCCGGCGCTCGGTCAGCTTTTTGACACGCGCGCCCGATCTGGCATTTCCCCTCGCCGCGGCATACATGCTTCTGATGTTGACCAATCTCGTCTACAACAGCTTCGGTGGGGACGCCAGCGGTATACAGTTTTTCTACGCTTCACCGGTAAGTTTCCGCGACATCGTCCTGGCGAAAAACCTTACCCATGTCAGCATCCTGATTGTCGAGCTGATCGTGGCGTGGATTGCGGTCGCGCTCCTCTACAGCCGTCCCGCGCTCGACATCAGCGTCGCCACCCTGGCTGGTCTTCTCTTCGCTGTCCCATTGAATTTTGCTGTGGGCAATGTGCTTTCGCTGTACTCGCCGAAACGACTGGACTACTCCAAATTCGGCGGCCAAAGGGCCTCTCAGACTACAGCACTCGTTGGCTTGCTCTTGCAACTGGTGGTCGTCGGCATGGGGGTTAGCGTTTTTTCAATAGCACGCTACTTCGGTAATTCCTGGATCGCCACGCTGCTCTTGCTGGTGCTGGCGGGAGTATCGCTGTTTGTCTATCGAACGATTCTCAAACGCATGGATCGTCTGGCGCTGGAGCGACGGGAAACGTTGGTCGCAGCGCTATGCCGCGCCTAGCCGCTCGCAATTCCCGAAACTCTGACACGTTGCGGAAAAGGTTAGCGACGCTTAGAATGCGGTGCTCGCCGACGAGCTAACCGTTTCTCACCCTGGAGGCAACATGAAAGCAAGATCAACCGTATTGACGCTCGTAATGCTGTTTGTAGGCCTGGTGATGTGCTTCGCCGCAAACCCAAGCCTGGGGACTTGGAAGCTCAACGAAGCCAAGTCGAAGTTGAGTCCCGGCCTTCCGAAAAATCTCACGGTAACGTATGAAGCCGTGGGCGACAACATTAAAGCCACGGTGGACGGCGTCGATGGTCAAGGGAAGCCTACGCATAACGAATGGACGGGGAAGTTCGATGGCAAAGACTACCCCGTCACCGGCGATCCGACTTCCGATCGACGCGCCATCAAGCAGATCGACGACCGCAACCTGGAGTTGACTGTGAAGAAGGACGGGAAAGTTACCATGAGCGGTCGAATCGTAATTTCTGCTGACGGCAAGAGCCGCACGCTCACGATGAGCGGAACCGATGCGGCGGGCAAGAAGGTGAAGAGCACTTCCGTTTACGACAAGCAGTAGGTAATTTGCTGACCGCAGAGCCCTTCCGCCGCTACGTATCAGGGCGGAAGGAGGTTTGTACCGACTGACTTGCGTTATCGCACAGCACTTACTTCTTCTCCGGACTCGCCAGAAACCGATATCCCACTCCGCGCACCGTCAGCAAGTGCCGCGGCTCGGCGGGATCGTCTTCAATGTATCGCCGCAGACGCACCATGAAGTTATCGATGGCGCGGGTGTCGGTGTCTTCGTGCAGGCCCCAGACTTCTTCGAGAATCTGTTTCCGCGAAACCACACGCCCATCGTTGCGAACCAAGTGACGAAGCAGTTCCGATTCCATCAGCGTCAGATGAATCACATTATCGGCAGTGCGCAGTTCAAGCGTGCCAAAATCGATGGTCTTACCGTCGAATGAAAATGTTCCGAAGTCGCCGACGCCATCTCGATCGGAGGTGAGCTGAGAGGAATCAGGAGCGCCGCCCTCCGATTGCCCTGCCCGCACCCATTGACTCCGCCGCAGCAGCCCCTGCAATCGCGCCAGCAGAATCGACAAGTCGAAAGGCTTGGGCAGATAGTCGTCCGCTCCCGCCGCGAATCCCTTCAACACGTCCTCGGGACGGCTGCGGGCGGTCAGCATGAGCACCGGCACATAATTTCGCGCCGCCCGCAGCTCCGCGACCACGCTGAACCCATCCTTGCCGGGCAGCATAATATCGAGCACGATGGCATCGAAGTTTTCTTTTTTATCGAGTAGGCGCTCGGTGGCTGCCTCGCCATCTCCCACAACCTCCGCTGAATAGCCCTCGGCTTGCAGATTGAAGCAGAGCCCCTGCGCCAGATGCGCTTCATCTTCCACCACCAGAACCCGGCTCATGGGTTCGACCTCGGAAGTTCCATTGTGATGGTAGCGCCCTCGCCTTCTCCAGCGCTCGCGGCAAACACCTTGCCGCCGTGCTTCTGCGCGATCGCCTTCACGATGAATAATCCCAGCCCCGTTCCTTTCACATGCGCCAGCGAGCGGTGGCTAACGCGATAAAACCGCTTGAAGATGCTTTTCAAATCGTCGGAAGGAATGCCAACGCCCTGGTCCTGCACGCTGAGAACCAGGCGTTTCTCGTCGGGCATATTCAGCCGCACCCGCACATCGACGCGCTCGCCGGAATACTTGATCGCATTATCGAGAACATTGAACACCGCAGTGCGGAGGTCTTCAGCGCTGCCCAACACGCGCATCCCAGCGCCATTGCTCGACGCTTCCTCGTAGTGCAAAGCTTCCGGCGGCAGATGGTGTCGCACCCGGGCGGCCTCCATACATTCGTGCACCAGTTGCCGGAAGTCGACAACGGATTTTTCCCGGCCGGTTTTCTTGTCCCCGGCCCGGCCGGCGCGTAGCACCTGTTCCACAGTCGCCGTCAGGCGATCAGTATCGCTCAGCATGAGGCGGTAAAACTCCTGCTTTTGGGCTTCCGGCAGTTCGCGGCGCTGGAGAGTTTCCAAATGTAAACGGATGGAAGCGACCGGCGTTTTCAGTTCGTGGGTTACCGCATTGATGAAGCTGTCATGTTGCTCGCTGCGCCGAATCTCGCGCAGTAAGAACGTTGTATTCACGATCATGCCCGCAATAATCAGGGCGAAAAAGATAATGCCGAAAAACAGCAGCACGCCTTCGCGCCAGTTGAGGATGATCCATCCAACGTTGAGCGCAACGGCGAGTGCAACCAGACCGATGCCAAGGCAGAGAAAGAAGACGATGGTTCCGCGTCGGCTGGTGATGCGCATGGCGTCACGCTGATTTTACAGCCTTTGAAGCGAATAATAGATTCTTCAACGCAGGAGGTCACAGATCTCACACGGGTAACCCTTGCCAGACGTGCCTCTGTGTTCCCTGTGCCCTCTATGTTTACGCTCTGTTTTCAGACAGCAAAAACCCCGACTACAATGAGTCGGGGCTTCGATGCTTACGAGAAAACAAGCGACTCTAGTCGCCCGCTGCCGCGCCCTCCGCCAGAGCCGCACTGACCAATCGTCCATTGGGGGCAGCGACTAACCCGTTCTCCAAGTCAGCCAGCTTGACGCGCTTGACGTCCCAAGCCAAACCCAGTGTTTTCAGCGCCCAGATGCCGTACCAGTTCATGTCAATTTCATACCAGGTAAAGCCGTGCTGCGCTGCCGTCGGATGCGCGTGGTGATTGTTGTGCCAGCCTTCCCCAAACGTTAGTAAAGCCACCCACCAGCTGTTGGTAGAGAGATCGCGCGTGGCGAAACGGCGAGTACCCCAGGAGTGTGTGGCCGAATTGACCAGCCAGGTGGCGTGCAGGCCCACCACTGTCCGCATGAAAATGCCCCACATTAGAAATGGAACTCCGCCGATGGCAAGAAGGATCACCCCTAGCACAATCATGGGAACGTAATGATACTTCGTGATCCAGACGTGAAACTTATCCTTGGCCAGGTCGGGAACATAGCGGGCGAGCGTCGTGGTGTCATGGTGCATCGACTTGCCCATCAAAATCCAGCCCATGTGCGCCCACCATTTGCCGTCGATGGGCGAATGCGGATCGCCATCCTCATCGGAATACTGATGATGAATGCGGTGCGTCGCCACCCAAAAAATCGGTCCACCCTCAAGCGCCAGCGTGGCGCAGACCGTCAGGAAATACTCCACCCACTTCGGAGTCTTGTAGCCCCGGTGCGTGAGCAGGCGATGATAGCTCATGCCGATGCCCAGGCTGCCCGACACCCACCACAGGAACATGGCAACGAACAGTGCCTTCCAGGTGAAAAAGAAAAGTGCAGCGATGGCGCCTACGTGAAAGGCCGTCATAAAAATCGCTGTCACCCAGTTGATTTCATTTCTTGCGGCTTGTCGCTTTTCCAGGCTTTCCAGTTGCATGTCCAAGGAGGGTCCCCGTGTCCTAAGTTCGATAGCTTACATATCTAACTTATCAAGGCTGGCGGCTAATCACTGTAATAGTTGTGTAATAGCGACACGGAGGGACATTACGGAAGTACCAAGAAGCGCGGCGCAAGCGCAGCCGCGCCCCTCGACGAACCCGGCGGAATTGGTAACCTTCAGGCGCTCTTCGGCATCTGCTTCATGAATTCTTCCTGCGCTTCTTCGATTTCTTCCATGGACATATCGCGCGTGTGGGTCGCGATGGACCACTTGTGGCCAAATGGATCCAGCAGCTTGCCGTAGCGGTCGCCCCAGAACATGTCAGAAACGGGCATTTCGATGGTTGCGCCGGCCCCAATCGCTCGATCGAACGCCGAGTCCACGTCCTCTACATAAATGTGGAGTCCCATCCCTGAGCCGCCAATGGACTGGGGAGAAAGAGATCCGAAGTGAGGGAATTCGTCGGCAAGCATGACGATCGAATCTCCAATGCGCAACTCTGCATGCATGATCTTGCCATCAGGCCCTTTCATCACGCCTCTTTCCACAGCACCAAATGCCTGCTTGTAAAACCCAATGGCGCGAGCGGCGTCGCGGACGGTCAAATATGGCGTCAAGGTGTGGTAACCCTCGGGTATGGCTTTAACGGTCATGTTCGCCTCCTGGAGAGAAATTTCGTGCACCAGAGCTTACACCAAATGAGGAAATAATTTGTGAATGGAATGTTACGGCCTTCATTTGGCGGAGACGATCGACATCCACAGAGTCACTCAGAAGAATCTGGTAATGCCTTCTTCGAGCACCACTACCCGGTCCTCAATTCCGGCCGCCCGCGCTTCCTTCTCCAGCAGTTGCAGAGGTTCTTCGACTGGCTCGTGCGATAGCCGGAAGGTGCCGTAGTGCATGGGAACCATCCACCGCGATTTCAAGTCCAGGAAGGCGTGCGTGGCGTCGGCGGGATTGGTATGGACATTGCGGAAGGTTGGGGGGTTGTAGGCGCCGATTGGAAGCAGCGCCAATTCGGGCGACAAGCGCCGCCCGATCTCGCCAAAGCCCGCAAAATAAGCGGTGTCCCCCGCGTGATAGACCGAATGCTTGCCTGCCTTCAGCACATAGCCCCCGTAGCCACGATGCGAATCCCTTAGAATCCGCGCTCCCCAGTGCCGGGAAGGGACATGCGTCACCGACAAATTTCCGCGCCGCGACGTGTTCCACCAGTCCAACTCTATGATCTCAGAGAAGCCCAGGTCGGAGACCAGGTCCGTCACATGGCTGGGGATTACGACGGCTGGGGCGGTTCCGCGCATACGCAAATTGTTTTGCACGATCGCGCGCAACGAGGGCCGGTGCAGATGATCGAAGTGCGCATGCGTTACCAGCACAAGGTCGATAGCAGGCAGATCGCGCACCCGGACCCCAGGACGCCGCAACCGCTTCAGCACAAACAACCAGCGCGCGAAGTTGGGATCGATCATCACGCTTTGCCCGCCGATCTGCACCAGAAAGCTGGAATGGCCAATGAAAGTGAGCCCCAGTTCTCCGTTGGAGACAAGACGCGGTTTGTGCATCTCGCCGCACAGCGGAGTCACGGCGGAATTGCGCACCAGTCGACCGAACTGGGATGCACGCTTGCGGAGGGCCGGATTGCGAAGCGTTGCCTTGATCATCCTGAACGGGCCTGCATATTGGATGAAAGCTGTAAGTGGCTCGGTCTATTTTAATTCATGTGGAAGAGAACGGCCTGTAATTCCGGCAATCTTGCACGTAACGCTTTCGATTCTCGCAGCAGCAGTTCACAAGAGACCCAGCTTCAGATGACTAGCCCCAGGAGAACACGCCTTAGTTCGCTTGACCTCGATCCTACCGCTCATATCTAATTCAAAGGCGTTCTCGTTCGATCAGGAGAAGTTCCGATGCGCGTCGGTTTCTTGGGTCTGGGAATTATGGGGCATGCCATGGCCACGAATCTGGT
>DATNKA010001137.1:0-24620 GCA_035603655.1 Candidatus Acidiferrales bacterium
TACTGCCTGTGTCAGGGAGGTGCGGATGTTCTGACCCATCTCCACTTTGCCCGTATATACGGTAACGCTTCCGTCTTCGCCGATGTGGAGCCATGCCGCGATGTCGTTCGGAAGGGACGCGACTTGGCCGCGTTTGTCGCCGCCCGATTCCTGGGCATGAATATCCTTCAACACACAAACAATCAAAACGCCGGCGCCCAGGAACTTGAAGAAATCACGACGATCCACTGCGAAGTGATACATGGCCGGTGCGCTGAGTTCGTAGCGTTCCGGTTCCAGAGGAAGGGAAAGTTCTAACTCTTGTTTCATGACTTGGACTCATCCATCATTCTCGCGGCCCTTTGTATGGCCAGCACAATACGAGGTTGAGTCCCGCAGCGGCAGATATTACCTTCCATCGAGCGGGCAATTTCTGCGGAACTCGATACGCGTTTAGTATTCAAGAGCGATACCGCCGTCATGATCATTCCTGAAGTACAGTACGCACATTGCATCGCCCCCTCATCCAGGAAAGCCTGCTGTACGGGATGCAAACGGTCACCCTGGGCCAGGCCCTCAATGGTTGTGATTTGTTTTTGCGCAACCTCGCCGACGTGGGTAATGCACGATCGACGCGATTTGCCGTCGATCAAAACCGTGCAGGCACCGCACTGGCCTTCGCCGCAGCCATATTTGCTTCCCGTCAGATCGAGGTGATCTCGCAAAACCATCAGGAGGCTGGTGTCAGCGTCTGCTTCGATGGTATAAGAGTGTCCGTTGACGTTGAGCTGTCGAGTTGTCGCCATCCGAAAAACCTCTCCGTCCGGGGATTGAGGTTTGCTTCCATCAAACAGAAGCTTATTAGATTGCGGCTAGGGAGCGGACCACCATAGCCGAGTTACGAACCTGCTAACTCTAATGACGATCCACCAGCACTGTTTCTCGTCCGGCTTGCAGTGCTTCCGGATTGACCGGATAACGGGACGCCTGTCCCGTGAGAACCCGGACCAATTCATCCGCCGCGGCCAGTCCGCTCCAGTTTGGCTGTAGACGCGGCGGGGATCCACTCATGCGGGTTGCCGATGAAATGTGCATCCATATTGCGAGGCCCTCCGGAAGATGCGCAGCTCGGAGGCTAAACCGAAAATAGAACAAGTTCACAAAAGCGATTCGCTTACTATACATCTCGCCGGGAGTCACCGTCCAGAACGGGATGGCCGAGATTCCCAGCGGAAGGCAGGAAAAGCGAACCCACTTTGCTTTCGACGCAATTAGATCAAATTGAATTCTAGTACTCCCAACTTTTCCACGCTGCAGGTTATCTGATCGCCCGCCTTGAGCCATACCTGTTTTTCTTTCGGATAGCCCATGATTACGCCCTCCGGCGTCCCCGTGAAAATGATGTCGCCGGGCGCTAGAGTCAGGTGCCGGGAAATATAAGTGACCATTTGAGCCGCATTGAAAATGAAATCATTGGTGTTGGAGGACTGACGCATTTCGCCGTTCACCCGGCACTCGATCTTCAGTTGGTCAGGATCAATTTGGTCAGCCGTGACCATATACGGGCCTAAAGGCGCAAACTGATCCGGCGTTTTACCAACCATCCATTGGCCACCTCTATCGAATTGCAAATCCCTCGCGCTGAAATCGTTGCCTGTGCAATAACCAGCGATATACGAGAGCGCCTCGGCCTCGGGGACATTCTTTGCTTTCCGGCCGATCACGATCACCAGTTCAGTCTCATAATCAAATTTTGTGGCGATCTCGACCGGAAGCTTGATGGCGCTCTTGTGCGCGCTGAGCGTGTTGTTGAATTTGCTGAAAAGAACTGGCTGGGCGGGAATCGGCAGATTAACCTCTTTGGCATGGCGCCGGTAGTTCAGACCGACGCAGACAATTTTTTCCGGACGGGTGACGATGGGTCCGTACTCAATGTCAGCCTCACTGACAAACGCGGCCCGCGTGGCAGTTGATTTTAGGGCCGCATCCACCAGTGCATTCAGGCTGGGGCCTTCTTCGTGCTGAAGCAGATCATCGACGGTGGCCGGGGCGTACATCTGCAGAAGCTTGGCTGCCTCAGGCACATCCAGGATGCTCCGATCGGTCTTTACGCCGAGCCGGAATTCGCCGCTACGGCGCATGGTTAGCAAAGTCAGCCCATGCGCCATGCCGCGAGCGCGAGACGGATTAAGTTGGTTTTCTTGGTTCATCGTTTGGGATCCCTGAGCTCAAATTGTACCTTGAGTGCCGCTTTCGACTTTTGCTTGACGCCTAGTTACTTCGCGGAACATTGCGAGACGCTGTGTCTTGTAATTGTTGGTGGCAAGCACCCGACTCGGTAGCGTCGCCGAAGAACAGAAGACGGAGCCCGGAGTGTTGACCCCCTTGGCCTTCTTATATACGGTTTCGGGCGTGTCTCTCGATAAATGCGCAACGCCAGCCGTTGGGCTTGGTCTCGGCTCCTGGGGACCAACATCGGCACGCCCGATCTCGATGATCCGCTTTTGAGCCCGTCATGGCCCGCATGGAGAATCTTGATCTGCCCATATTCCTGCATCCTGTGGAGCCGATTGGGCTGATCGGCCCAAAGCATTTTTCTTTCAAATCTGATCGGCAATCCAGTTAATACCGCAATTGCCGCTTGTCATCTCATATTCGGCGGGGTACTCGATCGGCATCCCAAGCTCCAGATCAGCCTGCCTCACGCCGGTGGAGTGCTCCCCATCCTAATCGGCCGGATCGACCAGGGCTGGCGGACACGCGCGCGCTTTACCTACGGCACCATCGCCCACTGCAAATCGATCATGGAATATGTGATCGAACGAGTTATGTTGGGAAGCGATTATTGTTTCACAATGGGTAACGACCAACCGGTGCGGTTTCTGGATCAGGTCGACCTCGGGCCGGAACAACGCACGATGATTCTGAGTGGCAATGCGTCGCGTCGCTTGAAACTTCAAAAGCCGGAGTAACACTCCGGAGCCACACTAGAGATCTTGAATCGGCGTCGTCAGACGCGTTCCAGCAGCATCGCCATACCTTGTCCGACTCCAATGCACAAGGAAGCAAGAGCATAGCGGGCGTTACTTCGCTGGAGTTGGCGGCTGGCGGTTAGCACCAGGCGTGCGCCGCTCATTCCGAGAGGATGTCCGAGAGCGATGGCCCCGCCGTTCGGATTTACTTTTTCACTGTCATCGGGAAAGCCGAATTCACGCGTCACCGCCAGCGCTTGCGCCGCGAAGGCTTCATTCAACTCCAACAGATCAATGTTTTTTACCGACAAGTTCAATCTTCGCAAGAGTTTTCGAATTGCAGGGATCGGGCCGACGCCCATCAGCTTGGGCTCGACCCCGGCTGTAGCCGATCCGACTACGCGCGCTAATGGCGTCAATCCGAACCTGCTGGCCGCTTTTTCCGAAGCGAGAAAAAGAGCACAGGCGCCGTCATTGATCCCGGAAGCATTTCCTGCCGTCACGGTTCCATTTTTCCGGAAAGGTGTCGGAAGCTTGGCGAGCGACTCCGGCGTAGTCTGCGGACGCAGATGTTCATCCTCGCTGATAACATTGATCGTCCCTTTGGTGCCGGGGACATTTACCGCGGCAATCTCCTGCGCGAAGATTCCAGCCTTTCGTGCGGCGGCGGCTCGCTGCTGCGAGCGCAATGCGAATGCATCCTGGGACGCTCGGTCCACCCCGTAGGTTTCCGCCACATTCTCCGCCGTCTCCGGCATGGAAGCGGTGCCATACATTTTTTCCATCAGCGGATTTACGAAACGCCAGCCAATCGTAGAGTCAAAAATCTCCGCGTTCCGCGAGAAGGCAGTGGTCGCCTTGGGCATCACCAGCGGCGCGCGGCTCATGCTTTCCACGCCCCCGGCAACGGCCAAAGAAATCTCACCCCCGGCAATGGCTCTGGCTGCAACTGAAACTGCTTCCATTCCGGATGCACAAAGGCGATTTACCGTGGTCGCCGGAACGCTATGCGGAATGCCTGCAAGCAGAGCTGCCATGCGAGCCACGTTGCGATTATCTTCTCCCGCTTGATTGACGCAGCCCAGGACGACCTCATCGATACTTTCCCAATCGCTGCTCGCAAACTTCAAACGCAATACCGACAACGGATGCGCTGCCAAGTCGTCGGCACGGACTTCCGCCAGCGACCCTCCGTAGCGCCCAATCGGAGTACGAACACCATCGCAAATGTATACCGTAGTCATTTGATTATTTAACATCGCGCCCCAGAATTGCTGCGATCCAGAAGTGAAGGCCTAGCCCCGCTCAGCCTTGCGATGAAATACTCCCTCCATGATTTCAATCGGAGAAGCCTAGCTCGTCCGACGTGGCAGCGCTCGCAGGTTTGCATGAACAAGTACATTTCGGAACACGTTCATTCCCTTGTGAATATAGCATTCTTGGCGAAATCTAAAAGTTGCCCACGGCTGCTCCAGCTGCTCCCATGTAAGAAGAATACGCAAGTTAGGACGGGAGCAGGTATGATGTTTAACACTTGGAGAATGCGGCCACGAATGGACATGGACGGGTTGCCCAATGGGCTTGGGCTCAGAGAACAGAACAAACTGGAGAAGAGCCAGCGGATCCGGATAGCCGCCCGCGAGCTCTTTTCCAAGCATGGATATGAGAGCGCGACTCTCCGCCAGATCGCTAAGCGTGCCCATGTCGGTCTCGGAACCGTGTTCAATTACGCGCAAGATAAGCGTGATTTGGTTTTTCTGATTTTCAATGAGGAACTAGCGGCAGTTACCGACCGAGCACTTAAGGCGGGACAATCCCATCACTCTCTGCTCGACCAATTCACTGGAATCTATAAACCGCATTACGAGTACTTCAGTAAGAATCCCGCTCTCTCCCGGATCCTTTTGAAGGAACTCACATTCTATTCAGAAGGAAAACAAGCGGCTACCTTTCAAGAGATCCGGGAGCGCCTCATTTCAGGAATTGAGAAACTGATCCAGAGTGCGCAGCAGGAAAGTCGCATTCAATGCAAAGAAGAAGCGTGGTTCGTCGCACGCCATGTTTTCTTCGTTGCCTCGGGCGCAATCCGATGGTGGATCGCCAGCCCGCGCCCCGATCCTAACGAAGGATTAGCTGAGTTGCGGCGCTTGCTCAAGTTGCAGATCAATGGCCTGGAGCCCAATCCGGGGATGAAGAGAAAAGAGGCAAGCAGAAAAGACGGGCGCCGGAAGATGTCTAAGCCGGGCATTTCCTCGCAGCATGGCGTACGAGTTCAGAAAAACGGCAACGCCACCAGCACTGTTCGGGTCTAGAGAATCCCTGCGCTGGCCGGTTCGACCGAGGCTGGTACTCTGCTCCGCAATATCCAATATAGACAGTCATTTCGGACCTCACTTGCCAATCACTAGCACTACGAACGTGTTGGGCAACACCTGGGAATGCGTCGCCCTGTGCCTGGCCGTGACCAGAAGGATATTGTGAGTCTTGGTGTCCAAAGCCATCGTCCGGGTGCCCGATTGCGTGGGAACCTTGTCGACGGCGCGGAATCTGTCCGCTGAATCCTCCTGAACCATGGTGAGGGTTGCTGATCCGCCTGCCGAGGCAAAGGCGTTTGCCGTTTCAGGGTCGAAGAGCGGGATCGTTGCCCGCACCAACATCCGGAGTCGCCGTCACCTTTCCGGTGTCCGCGTCCATCACTACTACCTTCTGATTGTCGCAGACAGAAAACGAGCGGCGATTCTTTTGAGCGATCGCCAGCCCGGACGGTCCCTCGCCAGGAGCAAGCGGCCAGCGATGAATGATCTTTAACGTTTGCGCATCAAACTCAACAATCTGATCCTTGCCGAAATATTAACGAAGACTTTTTCCTTGTTATCTTCCTTGTTATCAACCACGCCAGCTTCGGGCTGGCCTTCGAGCGTAACGCTGCCGGCCTCAGCGCCGTCGGCATTGATGGCAGTCACGTCACCGCCGGCGCTGTTTATGATAGAGATCCGCTTGGTTAGCGCGCCGTAAACAAACGAGTCAGGATCTCCACCAGCTTTTACGGGCCGATTTTCTGCACCTTAGCCGAAACCAGAATTTCAACCTCCTCCGGGACGATCCCGTATACCAGGAAATTACAGAGCCAGCGGGTGAGAGACTGTCCACACCGACGCGCCCCTAACCGCCAGACATTCTTGCACCGGACTCGTCGGTAAAAAATTGGCCGATGAACCGATTCGCACAGCGCTCATCAGCGGGTTGCGTCGCAGAACGCTATGGGGTCCGGCGGGGCAAGAAAGCGCGCGCGCATTTTCTCAGGAAGCCCGGTTGACGTTCGTCGCGAGATTGTGAATGCGCGCTTTGGGGGCCGAAGCGTCTCTGGCTTCAGACCGTGGCTCAGTCCGATCCGCATCGGAGCAGAGCGGCACTGTAGAGCGCAGCGTCGTCCCGGCACCCGTAGATTCGATTGTGAAATCCCCGCCAAGCTCTTTCACTCGTTCGCATATGCCTGCCAGCCCCACGCCCGATCCTGTGCCCGTGCGATGGAAGCGATCCATCACTGCCGGCGGAACTCCGCGCCCAAAGTCCTGGATTTCGAGAACGGCACGGTCCGGAAGTCGTTGGAATTTCACTTCAACGTGCGGGCTCGCGGAGTGACGATGCGCGTTGGTAAGACCTTCTTGTAGCGCTCGAAACAGCGCCAGCTCTACCACTTCAGGCATACGCGGAGTCTTAGATAAACCCGCCGGCGGTTCATCGGGATGAGAAAAGTTCGTCTTGATCGCCATGGCGGTGCGGGTGGCGAATCCGTCGATGAACCAATGAGCCGCCGCTTCAAAACCTGCCTCATCGAGCAACGGTGGGTGCAACAGGTAGGACATAGTACGAATGCTGGAGACAGCGTGATCGATCAGCCTACGCGTTTCTTGCAGCATGGGAGACGGCCTCCCCCCCTCACGCAGCAGCACCATGTCGAGGTTGATCTGGGCGGCAGCCAGCCACTGGCCCAGTCCATCGTGAAGTTCGCGGGCAATGCGTCTCCGCTCTTCATCCTGCACGCGCATCAGCCGGGCCGAAAGTTTTCGTAAGGTCAGGGTCCGCTTCTCCACCAGAGATTCCAGTTCGTCGTGTGCGCGGCGCAATTCTTGCTCAACTTGTTCACGCTCCTCGAGATGATCGCGAATTTCATACTGCCGCACTCGCGAGCGGATAGCCGTCCGCACGCTGCTGATCAGCGTGGCTGGACGCAGGGGCCGTTCAATCAGATTGAGGTTGCCCATCGGGGTTCGCGAGCGAACCATCATCTCCGTATAAGGAGTAGTCGCGCCGCCTCCAGTGAGAACGATAATCGGAAAGTCAGACCAGGGGGGCTGAGCCGTCACGCTTCGGCCGAGCAACTCAATACCTTCCTCGTCGAGCGACTCCTCGGCTACGATAGCGGCACCGGCTGCGCCGCCCACGCAGCGGGCAATCGCAGCCACATCACTGACAACCCCAACCGGAATGCCCGAACGCTCCAACACCTCCCGAACCAGCAAAGCGTCTTTGCCAAAAGGCGCCAGCACCAGCACCCGGTAATCGTCATGCAGAGAATTACCCATCTACCCGACCTTTAACTTTCCTTCGCTCCGCCAAGAAATGTTGGAGTGCCAGTGAGCACCCCATGAAAATCGCGTAGAGGGCGCCCGATATGAATTCGATCCGGTCCCAGCTTCAGTTCCCGGATCGCGTGCTCGTGACTACCACTGCGCCTTTTGATGGTTGAGATAGCTTGGCAGACTTCCCCGTTGGTCTCAAAATAACGGAGCAGCAAAATATTGTCCGCGAGATAGCTGACGTCGACCGCACTCTGCAGGGGCGATCCAATCGTGCCGGCTTGCGCCAGAACCATGATCGTGAGTACGCCACGATTCCCTAGATAAGCCAGAAGTTCGTGGAGATGGACAGCCAGGAATTTCTCCCCCGGCATGGACTGCAGATATCCATTCAAGCTATCAAGCACAACCATGCGGATGTTCTCGTTTTCAACGTGCTGTTGAACGCTCGCAACCAGCTCTCCCGGGGACATTTCTGCAGGATCGACGCGTTTGATGACGATTTTACCGCTGGCCAAATGCGGACGGATATCGATACCCAGCCCAGCGGCTCGAGTCATCAACGTATGCGGGCCTTCCTCGAAGGTGAACAGAGCGCAGGCTTCTCCTCGCCGGGCGGCGGTCACCGCCCACTGAACCGCCAGACTCGTCTTGCCGCAGCCGGCGGGACCGATCATCAGCGTGCTCGTACCCCGATCAAGCCCGCCTCCAGTCAGCGCGTCGAGTTCGGGGATGCCGCTGGAAACTGCCTCAGGCGGTTGATCTGTGCGAGAATCGGCTGCGATGAGGCGCGGAAAAACTATGACGCCACCGGTCACGATCGAATAATCATGAAATCCCTCCCGGTAGGGCGTTCCCCGCAACTTCACGATCTCGAGCTGCCGGCGAGTCCTTCCGTATTCTCGAGGAACTTTGTCCATGCTGACCACGCCGTGCACAACGCTGTGCAACTGAAGATCGGGATCGCGGGAACTTCGGTCATCCAGCAAAAGGACCGTGCATTCTTGATCGGACATGAAGTCTTTCAGCGACAAGATCTGGCGGCGGTAGCGCAAGGGATCTTTAGCCAGCATTCTCAGCTCGCTAAGCGCATCAATGACAAGCCGTTCCGGACGCACCCTTTGAATTTCTCTGACAATGCGCTGCACGCGATCGTTGAGCTCCACTTCGGCCGGGTGAAAGACGGTGTATTGCTGCTCCGGAAGAAGATCGCCTTCACTGGGAAGTAGCTCTACCACCTCGATGTTATCCATCGTCTGTCCATGGGACTGCGCAGCGTGGGCAAGGTCGGCGCACGATTCCGAGAGCGTGATGTATAAAGCGCGTTCCCCTTTGCGGACCCCTTCGCGCATAAATTGGAGCGCCAAGGTGGTCTTACCGGCCCCCGGGTCACCCTCGATCAGATATAGACGACCGTGGGGAAAGCCGCCATTCAGGATGTGGTCCAAGCCAGAGCATCCCGTACTGACACGTGGATCAGTACGCGCATCCAGTTGCGCATTCGGTCCACGACTAGCTGTAGCCATGTCTTCTCCAAGGATTTAGGGGCTGGGAGCGCGAAAAACCTAGCGTCAAGCGAAGGCTTCGAGAAGGGCGGATTTCGCGCACCTGAACCTTATGATTTCCTAACTCAAATTCGAGAACGATAGACTCCAAACATGGCGAAAGACCGGCCTTGCTACTATCAGTATGATTGCTGATAAGGCCGAGGGACCTACTGTAGGGAGGGGCAGTCCGGGCAAATGACCCAAACCAAAATAAGCAGAATAAAGCGCCTTTCGCAAATCTGCGCCGCTCGGGAGTTTATGAAATGAATTCCACCGCGATTCGAATCATCCTGCCGCAACATCTGCGGACACTGGCCCACGTGGGCAGCGAGTTGCAAATCGAGGTGGGAGCGCCGGCCACGCAGCGCTCGGTACTCGACGCGCTTGAACTTCGTTATCCCATGCTGCGGGGCACCATTCGCGACCAAGTAACGCAACAGCGCCGCCCGTTCTTGCGCTTTTTTGCCTGCGAGCAGGATCTATCCCACGAGGCCCCAGACGCTCCGCTGCCTGACTCGGTCGTGGCGGGGTCAGAGCCTCTGATCATCCTGGGAGCTATTGCCGGGGGCTAGGTCGAATTCACCGCACCATCATTTGCCCACGCCGCTCTCGTCCGTTATAGTTTTTCTATGTTTGGAGATTTCACTGCCACCGATCGCTGGACGAAGAAACAAGTTCACTGTGTCTATCAGGCGCTAATCGTCGCTATCGCCACGCGCCACGCTGACGCCGTGGACATCAAGTTTTTGGTCGATGGGAAAACCGTGTGGGTCGCTCTACCTCATCCGGCTTGGGTCGAGTACAAGAAGCGTAGTGGGAAGGCAATTACCGATTCGCTGGCGGTGGAAATTGCCGGTCATTATCTGCAGGCGGCGCTGGCCGCCGGCGAAGGACTAGGGCGCGAGATGTACTCGCTCACGGTCGAAGAAACCTTGGCTCATTTGGAGGCCGTGGTCTCCGCGATGCAGGCACCTGTCGACGCCTAAAAGTGCCTGCGAGGCGCTGAAAGTTGAATTCTCAGGGCGCTGCCACGCTTCCGAAACCGCAAGAGGTTCTCCGGTTTCACCCGCGAGTTACTCCCGTCACCTGATACGACGGGCTAATCCTCCAGTGCTGACTCGGCCTTGCGGATGAAGCGTTAGGCTCGCGATCAGAAACTTTTATCGCTGAAAATCTCGGCGGTGAACGCTTCGAGAGTTGCGCCTTTCTGCCAGGCGTCGGGGGGAAGGTGAGCTTTGCGACAAGTTTGCTCAAGGAAGGTGGTGCGGTCCCAATTGTGGTCGGCGGCGACTTGGGGCAGGAGCAGGCCGCGGCGGCCGTGTTGGCTGACCAGGAGGCCGTGCCGGCCCACCTCGATGTCTTCGACATGAATCGGCTGTGGAGCGGAGAGAACGCTGAGCTCGATTTCGAGATGAGGAGCTTCATCTTTGCTGATGGCCGGGAAGCGGTTGTCGTCGAAGGCTGCGGCCCGCGCGGTTTCCGCGACAGCGCGATAAACCGAAGTTGTAGGCAGAATATAGCCGACGCATCCCCGCAATTCGCCAAGCAAGTAGAGAGAGGTGAAAGTCCCTCTAGGCTCAGCCAGATGCGGCGTGGGGGGATCGAGAGAAAGATCGCGATGCTGCAGCGCGGAAGAAATCGAATCGTGCGCCAGCAGCAGCAACAGCGTCCGCTCTTCTGGAGAGAATTCCTGGCGGGAAACTTCCGGGACAACAACCCCCGGCGGCGAATTATGTAGTGGGGGCGACATCGGCATCGTGGGCCGGTTGTGGTTTGCGGCGACGGCTGAGAATGAAAGCGCGGCGGCGGCGCTTGGAGACGCGCCGGTCGATCTTCGACCAAAAAGCGGCAAAGTAATCGATCGCGGAAATCAGCGAGACACAAACCACAAACCAGATCGCTGCGTAAGCAATCCAATGCACCGGAAAAATGAAGTTTCCGTAAACCGGCCACTCTTTCCAGCGATGATCGAGAATCACCGCGACCACGGAAACAATCTGTACCACCATCTTGAACTTGCCGAGTTCACTGGCCTCGATGGTGAAACCACCGGAGGCGGCGATGGATCGCAGGCCGCTCACCAGAAACTCGCGGCCGATAATGAGCACGGCGATCCATGCAGGAACCAGGCTGGGATTGAACTGGACGAGAGTAACGAAAGCGGCTGCGATTAGAAGTTTGTCCGCCATGGGATCGAGCAAAATTCCCATGGTGGTGATCTGGCCGCGTTTGCGGGCGAGGTATCCGTCAATGCCGTCGGTCATCGAGGCGGCGATAAATATCGCCGAGGCGAGCAACTCTTTAGCGCCGTGACCGCTGGTGAAATGGTTGGAAGACAGAACCCAGATCAGCAGGGGAATACTGCAGATGCGGATCAGCGTGATGGAATTGGGCAGGTTCACCGCGACTCGCGACGTTTTCCGGAAGGGTACCGGAAGACAATTCGATTATCCTCCACGGTGGAACGGAACGCAATCAAGAGAAGGGCCATCTGGGCACGGATGGAGGGAGTTTAGGAGGGACCAGCCGGGCGGCTCCCAAGAGCGGACAGCCGAGGCGGCTGTCCCCACTTGAGTCGCATCCATACGCGAGCCTACTTTGGTGCTGGAGTCATCGCGCCCGGTTTTGGCTGCTTGGCGATAATCTGGTCTTTGATTTTGTCGTAAGTGGCTTGGGGAACTACTTTCTTGTGGACCAGGTCAAGCTTCGTCCGATAAGGGCGGCCCGCGATGATCTTCTGGGAATAAGCGTCACCGATGCCGGGCAGAGCCTTTAGCTGATCGGCCGTGGCGCTGTTAATGTCGAGTTTGTCAGCTGCGGCAGCTTGTGGCGCGAGGACGGCATTTGCGTGGGCCCTCGCCACTCCGGCTGCTTGCAGCAACCCGAAGGCCAGGAGCAGGGGCAATATTCGTACTATGACACTCCTGCTTATCGATTTCATAAGAACTCCTTAAGCGTAGATTCCCCGCTGGCGAATGGTGTAGGCGACCCGGTCGATAGCCAGCATATAGGCCGCGATACGATTGTTCACACGGTGGGTCTCAGCATAACGAACGACGTCGCCGAAGGAGGAAATCATGATCTCCTCCAGTTGCTCGTTGACCACGGACTCTTTCCAGAAATAGCCTTGGCGGTCCTGCACCCATTCGAAGTATGAAGTGGTAACGCCCCCGGCGTTGGCCAGAATGTCCGGGATCACAAACACTCCCTTCTCGGTCAAGACATCATCGGCCACTGATGTGGTGGGCCCGTTGGCGCCTTCAGCCAGAATGCGGCACTTCACGCGATCGACGTTGCGCGAAGTAATAACGTTTTCGGTGGCGGCGGGAATAAGGATTTCGCACTCCGTCGTGAGCAACTCGGCGGGATCGGAGGCTTCGGCGTTTGGGAAGCCATGCACCGTGCCGTTTTTCTGACGGTACTCGACGAGAGCGTTCAGGTCGATGCCATTCTTGTTGTAAAGACCACCCCCCACTTCGGCAATACCCACAACTTTGTATCCGCACTGATGCATGAGATGTGCGGCATTGGAGCCGACGTTGCCGAAGCCTTGCACAATCACGCGACTGCTCTCGCGCGACAGGCCGAGCTTCTTGATAGCTTCGTCGCAGACCACCATCACACCGCGTCCGGTCGCCTCGCGACGTCCACGAGATCCGCCTATGTTGATGGGTTTGCCGGTGACGCACGCCGTCACTGTTTGGCGCATGTGCATAGAGTAGGTGTCCATCATCCATGCCATGATTTGTTCGTTGGTGTTGACGTCAGGGGCCGGAACGTCTTTTTCGGGTCCGATGAATTCGATCAGTTCAGAGGTGTAGCGTCGAGTCATGCGCTCGATTTCGCCCATGGACATTTTATGGGGATCGCAGATCACACCACCCTTAGCGCCACCAAAAGGGATGTTGACCACGGCGCACTTCCAGGTCATCCAACTGGCGAGGGCGCGGATTTCATCGAGTGTAACGTCCGGGGCGTAGCGGATGCCGCCTTTTGCCGGCCCCCGGGCGATCGAATGCTGCACGCGAAATCCGGTGAAGACCTCAAGGTGACCGTCGTCCATCTGGACGGGGATATATACCGTAAGTTCGCGGTTGGGATAACGCAGAACCCGCCACAAGCCATCGTCAAGATTGAGTTTCTGAGCCGCCAGGTCAAAACGCGCCCGCTGCGACTCCCACGGATTACTTTCTTTGTCGACTTGCGGAGGAGTGGTCAAGGTGGTCATAAAATTGGTCTCCGGATGATTGCAATTCGAGATGTCGGCCGACTCGGGGACGAGTTTCCGGGCTGAGCGGGCAAACCTTCAGAGTATATGAGTCGGGACGGTTAGGAAGCAAGGTCCAGAACAGGAACGTAGTGGGTTAGTTTGGATCTGAACCTCGTATCCACCCACTTCGGCTACAAAGGCCAAAGGTCAACGAGCGAATCTGCCGACTTTCTCGGCATTAGGGGTAAACAGCTTCCAGTGCCCCTCAGAGATAACTTCCACCGCCCGGTCGGTCACTTTTATTGCGGTCTGATCGTCAATCGCGTACGTCGGCACTGGTAGCCTGGCGGCCAATCTTTCCAGGTTGGCCAAGGAATTCTCCGGAAACCTCTCGTGATCCAGATGCGCAAACAATGAAAAATCAACCAATCCCAGTCCCGGAGCTGCGACGAAGGTCACGTTGCTGAGTTCTCCCTGTGGACTAGCAAACATGATGTTTTCCGACTTGATATCGCTGCCGCTCGGTGGCGTACGGCCGATGTAGGTATCTCCGAAGTGGGAGGCCACCACTAGGCTCCCGGCGCTCACCCCCGCGTAGACTATCTCGCGCCCCAGCGATGCAAAGAGGTCGGTCAGTCCGGACTTCCGCATCCAATAGCGCAGATACAGGATATCGCCGCCTCCGACCAGCAGGGCGTCAGTCTCTTGCACAACGGGAAGCCAATGTTGTTTCTCGATGCTGGGCAATGCGGTTAGCTCTAGTACTCCCAACGACTTCCAGCCCAATTCGCACAAGGGGCTTTTGGCTGATCCGCTGATCAGCCTCCATGCCATGCCAGCACCACCGGGGCAGGCGTACGCCGCTGTTGGGATACATAGGGCACTCGACTCGGCAATCGGTTTGCCGAGGAGATCGACCAGCGTGTTGTGGATGCTCGTGTTGCTGATGCCAGCGGAAGTGAGAAGAAGCCTCATGATGTCTTTCCTAGCCGTCATACTGAGGCATACCAGAAACCTTAAGCAAGCCCCTTCGAGTTAGAGCAATGGGTGAGATCGTCGCGCAGGCTGGATGACAAATGCTTAACGCGTGTTAATGCGAAACTGACCCACTACCAACAGGTAAAGCTGCTGCGTTCGATCCCACTTAGAGACGAGGCCGCCCTATTCTTGGGACAAGGTGGCGTGCTTGGGGATGCACCCGTCATGCTGACGTAGCGATCAATCTGGAGTCAACCGACGAAGATGCAGAACTCATCCTGGGATCGGAATTGCGGGGTTTGCTGGCGATGTTCCAGAGGTAGACGGCAGCATAAGCCCGCCAAGGACGCCAGGCTTCGGCACGCCGCTCAAGGTCACGCGTGCTGTTCAAACTCAACGCCCGCAGAAGGCCGAGATCGCTGGAGGGGAAAGCATCAGGCTCACCCAAGGCGCGCATGGCAACGTATTGCGCTGTCCACTTTCCAATGCCGGGAATTTCACAAAGCCGGGCGAGGAAGTCGGAGGAATCTACGACGCCGTCAAAGTTGATGCGGGCATCACAAACCGCACGCGCCAGAGCGCGGATGGTTTCGGCTCGGGCCCCCGGCAGGCCAATGCCAGCGAAGTTTGCATCGGCCAGCGCGCGGGGTTGAGGAAAAACGTGAGTTATGCCCCCGGCCGCGGAAAATGGCTGCCCGAAAGCTTTCACCAGCCGGCCTGCCAGCGTGGTCGCTCCTTTGACGCTAACTTGCTGGCCGAGAATCGCCCGAACCGCAAGTTCGAAGCCATTCCAGCAACCCGGCACGCGCAAGCCCGGTTCAGCCTCAAGCCGCACTGCGAACAGGGGATCAGTCCTCAGAGTCTGTACGATAGCGGCCCAGTCTGCATTCAGATCAAACATGGAGCGTATACGCTCGGTGATGAAAAAGAGGGAACGAGGATCGCTAAACTGCACTCGGGCGGCAAGTGCGTTGTTCGTCACGTCGAGTGAGATCTCAAAATATCCGTGATTTCCGTTCAAACAAATGGAGCGACGATAACAGCCGCCTTCCACCACTTCGACTCCAGGTGTTGCGCGAGCCGCCAGGAACGCCAGCATTCCCTTCCAGTTATAAGGCGGGCGGAAGCGGAGACGAAACAGATATTGATTTTCCGGCTGGACTTGTGTTTGCCGCGCAAGCCGGCGTATCTGGGTCGGCGTTCGATGATAGACCTTGAGAATGCCGTCGTTGAATCGCCGTACGCATCCGAAGCCGGACGCTAACGCAATCTGTGTCATGGGCAAACTCGTCTCGTCGATGAGCTTCTTGGCGAAATGCAGGCGTCTGGTGTGAGCGACTGCTGTTGGGGTCGCTCCGAGATGCTTAAGAAATAAGCGGCGGAGGTGACGCGAGCCAACTCCCAGGCGCGCCGCAAGAACTTCCACTCCGCCATCTTCCAGTCCACTTTCACCGATCAGTCGTAAAGCGCGCGAAACCGTGTTGGAGGTTCCCAGCCAAGCCGGCGTTCCCGGCGAGCATTCGGGCCGACAGCGCAGGCACGGACGAAACCCTGCTTCCGCCGCGGCCGCCGCAGTGGCAAAGTAACGGACATTTTTTTCTTTTGCCGTCGGAGCCGGGCAAATCGAACGGCAGTAGACACCACTGCCCACCACGCCGATGAAAAATTTTCCGTCAAAGCGCGGATCGCGCGACAGTCTGGCTCGTGAACATACCTGCCAATCCAGGGTCATATGGCGAATTCATCATAACGGTTTCGCAGCAGCGCTATAGACGTTTTCGGACCACGCCTCCGGGATGCCTGAAGGCGCGCGGAAGTTTGCTGCGAAGCGAGCGCGAGAGGTAAAGGATATCGAAGTCCGCAAACGTCCGGCTCCGAGGGAGCGAAGTCCGCGAACGTCCAACCCCATCTAAAGACCCACTCTATCGTGCCTGAAACGGTCGGCCCGAGTGCCAACGTCATTCCCGGAGGAGTCGACATGAAATCCCGCATTCTGATTTGCATCACCGCACTGAGTCTGTTTGCCACACTCATGGTTTCGGTTCGCCTCGCCGCACAAGACCAACCGAAAGCCCAGCCGCCCAGCTATTACGTGTTCAATCTCGGCGCGCCGGGCAGCGGGACCGTTGCCATGGCCGCCAGCATCAACGACATCGGATGGGTGGCCGGGGATGCGTACCAGACGGGTAACCTCACCGAGCACGCCGAACTCTGGGTCGGATCTCCATTCGACCTTGGGACGCTAGGCGGATCTAACAGTGCCGTGGCTTGGCCGAACAAGAACGACAGAGGCGAGATTGCGGGTGTTGCCGAAACCGGCGAGACGAATCCGTTGAAGGAGGATTGGAGTTGCGCCTTAGCCAATTTCCCTACCATCACTAATCAAATATGTCTCGGGTTCGCGTGGCAAGGCGGAGTGATGTCCCCACTTCCGCCGTTGCCCGGCGGCCTTGATAGTTATGCAAGCGCCGTCAACAACCGGGGCCAGGTCGCGGGATGGGCGGAGAATGGCATTCACGACTCGACTTGCCATCTGCCCCAGGTCCTGCAGTTTGAAGCAGTCATCTGGGGGCCGAAATTGGGCGAACTGACGCAGCTTCCTCCGCTCTCCCCCGATCCCGATTCGGCTGCCACGGCAATCAATGACAAAGGCCAGGTGGTCGGAATTTCCGGTCTCTGTTCAAATGCGGTGGGAGGGACGAGCGCTATGCACGCCGTGCTCTGGGACAACGGCACGCCCATGAGCCTGGGCAATTTTGATGGAGGCGCGGCATGGAACACTCCCACTGCTATCAACAATCGGAGTCAAATCGTCGGCTTCGCCAATCTGGCCGGCACCCAGAATGGTGCATTCAATCCCGTCGCCTTTCTCTGGACCAAACAACACCACATCCAGAAACTCCCTCCGGTGGGGGAGGACGCCAACAACTTAGCCTGGGGTATTAACGAGCATGAGCAAGTAGTGGGCGACTCGTGTGTGGATAACACTCTCAGCAACTGCCGCGCCTTCCTTTGGCAAAACGGCCGGGTGACGGATCTCAATACTCTCATTCAATCTGACTCTTCCCTGCATCTGTTCCTCGCGAACGATATCAACGATCACGGTGAAATTGTGGGTTTTGCCGTCGAGGCAGATACAGGCGCGACTGTCGCCTTCCTGGCGGTTCCCATGTTGAACGGAGGCGGTGCTGCAGGTGGGTTCTCAGACCAGGCCGAGAGCAATTCCCGCAACTTCACCGTTCCTGAAAGCGTCCGCCAGCGGCTCCTTCGGCGATTAGGTGTTGTTATCCCCGGAAGGTAGTGAACGCTGCCATGCCTGACCGTCTTCGTCACTGCGTAGAATGTCCGGACTGTTGCACCCGATATTTACCTGGATTCAGTCCGTATCGAAACGGCTCGTACCTTGTCTCTCTGGTGACCGACTCTGCAGAGGAATACAAGCTGATTTGTTCCTGCTGCCGTCCACCCGTGTGCAGTCGATGGAACTGGAGTGAACTGAAGACCTATGGTGTCTCGCACGCAGCCTACGAACGCGGCTATGGTCGGTCTGATGAGATCTGGTTGTTGAGACAATATCCCGATCGAGATACAGCCTTACTCAACCTCAATTCAATCGGGGAAGCACGAAGGAAGGCCAGATGAATCCCATTGCTTTCAGGCCGCAGCCAGTTCTGACTTGTCTTCTCGTACTTTTCGCAACCACAATCGGACAGCCGAGTGGTTCGCTTTCGCCCGATGAGCCGGCAAGACATGTTTCATGCGACGCCCCCGAATACCGACAATTCGACTTCTGGGTGGGCGACTGGAATGCTTTTGAGGAGGGCAGCACGGCTCCGGTCGCGCGCTTGCGGGTGGATCGCTTGCTTGATGGTTGCGTCTTGCGGGAGGACTACGAAGGCGCAGATGGCCACAAGGGCGTGAGCTTGAGCATCTACGATGCGTCCAGAAAGGTATGGCATCAGACCTGGGTCACGAACCGCGGCGAGTTGCTGGTGATCGAAGGCGCTTTTCAAGGCGGGAAGATGGTCCTGACCGGCGCAGATCGCACCGGGGAGGGAACGCAGAGGGAAGTTCGAGGTAGCTGGAAGCCCGAAGGCGACGGCTTTCGTGAGACAGCCGTGACCTCGACCGATGGCGGCAAGACTTGGAAGCCGTGGTTTGATCTCGTGTTCCGCGCCCGCAAGTGACGGCTCGTACCGCCAGAATAACAACCGACAAACCACTAAAGCTTGATTTCCATCCCTTCGGCGGCGGCGCGCACTTTGGGATAGTAGTTGCGGGCTTCGTGGACGACCTTGTCGATGATCGCGTCGGTGTGATCGGGATCATGGTGGAAGAGCACGAGTTCTTTGGCGCCGCTCTCCATTACAACGTTGACGGCTTCGCGCCAGTGACTGTGACCCCAGCCCCGGCGGCGCGCTGCGTATTCTTCGGGAAGGTATTGCGCGTCGTAAATGAGCACATCCGCGCCTTCGGCCAGTTTACGCACCGCCTTGTCGAAAACGGCATCGCCAGGCTCGTTGTCGGTGGCGTAAACGAAGATTCCGTCTTTAGTTTCGAGGCGGAAGCCCATGCATCCCTGGGGATGATTCAGCCATGCGGTCTGTAATTGCACGCCTTCTTCGAGGGTGACTCGCCCGCTTTCAATTTCGTGGAAATCGCGCCGCGCCTTCATCTCATCAATTTTCACCGGAAAGTACGGCGCAGCCATCTGGTCGGCCAGCACTTGTTTCAGGCTCCGGGTTCGGGCCGAGCATTGGAAGAGAAAGCGGCTCTCCGGGTTCGCGTACAAAGGTCGGAAAAAGGGCATGCCCTGTATGTGGTCCCAATGAAAGTGGGAGACAAAGACGTGTGCGGAAAAAGGGCGGTCGCCGAATTCGCTTTGCAGCTGCTGACCCAGGACGCGGAATCCTGTGCCGCAATCGAATATGTAGATACGGTCACCGAAGCGCACTTCGACGCAGGAGGTATTGCCTCCATAGCGCATGTTCTCGGCTTGTGGCGTTGGCGTGGAACCGCGCACGCCCCAGAACTTGATCCGCATAGGCTCGTGACCGCACGAGAGCTGCTTCCCTGGACTCTATCCTTGGTATCTTCCGATGATGGGCCGCGCGAGTCAATTGCCGGATTGGTTCACAGCGCAATATTTCGCGGCTGTTCCGCGTCTTTGTAGTGCCTCCCCTATAATGAAGCGCAAGGCGCGGAAGTCAGGTGGGCCTCATCTTTCGCATGGTTAACCCCAATTTCAAGGAATTCTCGCGGCTGGCGCGGTCGGCCACGCTTGTGCCGGTGGTGAAGTCGGTCAGCGCCGACCTGCTCACTCCGGTCTCAGCGTTTCTGGCCGTTGCGGAGAATGAGCCGCATGCGTTCTTGCTGGAGTCGAATGAGCGCGGCGAGCAGATTGGCCGTTACACCTTTCTCGGGGCGCGGCCCTACATGCGGGTGCGGGTACGAGGTGCTGCGATTGAGATTGAACGCGGACGGCAGCGCGAAAGAAGACAGGGCAATGTTTTTCAGGTGGTGAAGCAATTACTGGGGGAACATAAACCGGCCACGATGCCCGGTTTGCCGCCCTTCACCGCCGGAGCGGTAGGGTATTTTTCATATGACGTGGTGCGGCAGCTCGAACGTATCGGCGAGCACGCCAAGGACGACTTGTCTCTCGCGGATTGCGAACTGATGTTCTTTGACCGGCTCCTGGCCTTTGATCACCTGAGACACCAGATCCACATTGTAGCGGCGGCCGACGTTTCGCGAGAAAATCCGCGCCGCGCCTATGACCGGGCAGTGCGCGACATTGCCGGGCTCGAACGGAAACTGGCTGCGGGATTGCGCCCGGCATTGTGGCGTAAATCGAACAAGGCCTTGCCGGGAAAGTTGAAGATCAATGCCGGAACCACGCGTGCGAAATTCCTGCGAAGCGTGGAGCGCTGCAAGGAGTACATTGCCGCGGGCGACATTTTTCAGGTCGTGCTTTCGCAGAGGCTCGATTTTATCCCTGGCGTCGAGCCATTCGATCTTTACCGCGCCCTGCGACAGGTGAATCCTTCGCCGTACCTTTACTTTCTGCGGATGGGCGAGACCCAGATTCTCGGCTCCTCCCCGGAGATGCTGGTGCGCATAACGGGACGCAGGCTGGAATATCGGCCCATCGCGGGCACGCACCCGCGCGGGCGCGATGAGGCCGAAGACCTGCGCCTTGAACAGCAGATGCGGAACGATGAGAAGGAGCGCGCCGAGCACGTGATGCTGGTTGATCTGGGTCGCAATGATCTCGGCCGGGTGAGCGAGTATGGTTCGGTGAAGGTGAAAGACCTGATGTATGTGGAGCGCTATTCCCACGTGATGCACCTAGTCTCCGCCTTGGAAGGGACGCTGCGAAGAGATCTGGGTGCACTTGACGCCTTCGCCGCTTGCTTTCCCGCAGGCACGCTGAGCGGAGCGCCGAAAGTGCGGGCGATGCAGATCATCGAAGAGCTCGAGCCGGTGCGCCGGGGGATCTATGGCGGGTCCGTGCTTTACGCCGATTTTGCCGGGAATTTGGATTCGTGCATCGGCATTCGCACCATGCTCATGCAAGGAAAACGCGCCTATTTGCAGGCAGGAGCAGGCATTGTGGCGGACTCCGATGCGGTGAGCGAGTTTCAGGAAAGCATGAACAAGGCTCAGGCCTTGCTGCGCGCGGTGGAGATGGCCAGGGGCGGTAGTCAGTGAACAAAAGCCAGAGACGATATTTCTAAGAAATTCTCCACCAGTTTTTTCCCCGCATCCGTGAGCACGCTCTCGGGATGGAATTGCACTCCCTCGACGGGGAATTTTCTGTGGCGCAGGCCCATGATGGTGCGAGTTCCATCTTTTTCGGTAGTCCAGGCGCTGACTTCCAACTCCGCTGGCAAATTCTTTTCTGCCACGATGAGCGAGTGGTACCGCGTAGCCGTCATCGGCATGGGCAGGCCACGAAAAATGCTCTTGTTGTCGTGCGTCACTGCACTGGTTTTACCGTGCATCAATTGCGGAGCGCGCACCACTTGTCCGCCAAAAGCCGCCCCAATGGCTTGATGTCCCAGGCAGACGCCGAGAATTGGTGTCTTGCCCGCGAAGTGGCGAATCAGATCGATGCTGATGCCGGCGTCTTGCGGCGTGCATGGACCGGGGGAGATCACGACGCGCTCCGGTTGCATCGCGTCAACCTCTGCAACTGTGACTTGATCGTTGCGACGTACCTCGACTTGGGCACCGAGTTCGCCAAAATACTGAACCAGGTTATAGGTAAACGAATCGTAGTTGTCGAGAACGAAGATCACCGGCTTGCCGATGCTTAGCTTACCACTGGCTGCGTTCGGAGCCGCAACTCGAGTTTCGCCGAGGATGGTTAAGACGATTATCGACTAGCGTCCGAAGCTCGCTCTGCCAAAACGGGCCATCCCTCCTGCCTAATGGTGGTATTGACCGAACCTGACCTTAACGTCATTCTTTGACAAACATTAAATCTCCGCTTTGTTGATTTGGGGGGGTGATGCATGCCAGAAACCCAGCAAGAGAAAAGGTCTGCGCGACGCTTCGCGCTTCGGATTCCAGTATCGGTCTCCCGCGGTGAAAAAATGGAGCAAAGCGAGCCCGCTCAACTGCGGGACGTGAGCGCGCGAGGCATTTGCCTTTATCTCGACTCACCCATCGAAGAGGGTTCGCCGCTCGGCTTCACTCTTACGCTTCCGCCGGAAATCACTCTGACGGAAAGCATTCGCGTGCAATGCAGGGGGCGAGTGGTGCGGATCGATGGTGCCGCTAACAATGGGAAGCTGGCGGTGGCCGCAGTCATTGAAGAATACGAATTCATTCCTGAGAGCTGACGGTCCTTTCCTCGCTGCTGAATAAACGCCGTCCATACCTAACCCCGCACTTCACCGCTTTCTCAGCAAGTGGTAATGTTCCCTTCAGGAAGATTCGAGGGGAATTCTTTCTTGCGACCACGCTTTCACGTTATTCGCATTCCGCTGTTTGTGGCGCTGGCAGTACCGATGGCCTTCCCGCAAGCGCCTACGACCCGGGCAGGAAGCCCGAAGACGAGTTCTACGAAGCCGGAAATCATAATCATCACCGGTGTCCGCGTCGTCATCGAACGGGGTGTTGCGGCACTCGAAATTATCTCAACGCGGCCTGCCGTCCCCTCGATCCAATTCCTGAACTCGCCGCCGCGGCTGGTTATCGACCTGCTGCACGCCCAAATGGGACTGCAGCGCAAGCGAATCGATGTTCAGCAGGAAAACATTCTCGACATCCGAGCTGAGCAATTTCAGAACGATCCTCCCATTACCAGAATAGTGCTCGATCTTCTCGCTCCCTACAGTTATACCTGGGATGAGGCGGGTAACCGGTTGATGGTGCGGTTGAAACCTTCTGCAGACCTGAATGCCAGCAGCAAAAAATTGCCACTCCGAGGACCAACCACGTTGTCGCTGCCCCCGCGGGCACCCGCTATAGTGCCAATCACTGCCGGTTCCGGCGATGTCATGATCGAAGGTAGCCGGATTGCCAGCGGATCCTCCTTGACCACAGCCGCTGATACCGCGGTTCTGCGACTATCCAGGGGTGGGGAAGTCCGCCTTTGTCCTCGCACAACGGTCTCCGTCACACCGTCACCGAACGGGAAAGACCTTATGCTGGGTATGAGTTCGGGTGCACTGGAAACGCACTACGCGCTTGCGGCTTCAGCCGATACGGTACTGACTCCTGACTTCCGTATCCAGTTTGCCGGGCCGGGGCATTTTGACTTCGCCATAAGCACAGACTCGCATGGCAATACTTGCGTACGAGGTTTGGCAGGGAACAGTTCATCGGCGATCGTTTCCGAGCTGATGGGGGAACGCCACTATCAGGTGAAACCTACGGAGCAGACGGTCTTTCGCGCGGGACGGATCGATAGCGTAGACAGCCATGTTCCTCTGGAATGTGGTTGCCCGCCAGCAGCACCCGCACTACGAACTGATATCGCCGCTGCACCCGATTCAGAGCTGCCGCCGAATGCCAAGCTTGACGAAGGTGGTATGCCGTCAAACCGTACCGGTGACCCGAAAAGCAGTGGCCCAGCGAATTTGGGGGAACGCAAGGAAGGCCCGGCGCTTTCAAGCGGCCCCGAAACCCAGCCCCTTCCAGCTTCCCAGCCCAATGAGGTTCACGTTCAGATCGACGCGCCGCTTGTGTTTCGTGCCAGGAACGGCGCCGCCGCACCTCCGGCCCCCACGGACGAGGCTGCGGCACTGCCCGTCATGGAACTGCAGACCTGGAGAACGCAGCTCGAAATTCAGATTCAGCCGCCGCCTGCAGTGCGGCAACCTGCAGCTCCCGCCGCCTCCGCGCCGCATCGATTCTTCCGGCGGCTCAAGAGCATTTTCGGCACGCTGTTCCACTAACTGAGGCGCGGGAAGTGCCGCGGCAAATTACCGACGGTTGATCGCCCGCCGCAATGGCTCCGCTTTCTCGCGCAGGTCATCCGCGAAGCTAGCGCCGCGCTCGGCCACGTCCCGTACACGTTCCGTCACATCGCGGGCTCGGTCCTTCGCTTCATCGGTCCAATCCTGCAGCGTCTCTTTCGCATCTTCATAGCCGCGTTTCAGGTCGCGACGGAACTGCTTGCCGGTTTTCGGTGCCAGTATCAGGGCCGCGAGGGCACCTGCTCCAATCCCAATCAGCAAAAAGGTAACGGCAGTTCCTAGGCTGGTGCTGTCAGAAGATTCATAACGTCCTGAGCTCATGATTTGACCTCCTCATTATCTTTCCTACCTACGAATACCTACCTACGAATACCATCACGCGAAAATCCGTGCTCACGATGGCATGCTACGGACAATTCTAGCCCTACCCTGGAACCGGTTGAAACCGATACAAGACCGTGGGATGAGTTGGAGAGAGGAAAGGTTTACGTTCTCGTGCAGGGAAGTGTAGAATCGGTTATTCGGTCCTCGTGTGCGACGGAAAATGTGGCCTGCCGCCTTCCGTCAGCCCCTGCAAACCGCACTTTAAGGAGATAGTTTCGACCAATGTCGATCCCTGCCACTCAACTGCGCCCCGGCATGATCATCAAACACAACAATGATCTGCACTCCGTATTCAGTGTTGAGCACCGGACCCCCGGCAATCTGCGAGCCTTCATCCAGGCCAAACTGCGAAATCTTCGCACCGGCGCCATGTTCGAGCACCGTTTCCGTTCACCCGACCCTATCGAGAAGGTTAACGTGGACGAGGTCGATATGCAGTTCCTCTATGCTGACGGCGACAGCTACTACTTCATGGATACGTCGAATTACGAGCAGACTCACCTGACCAAAGAGGTTCTGGGCGATGCCGTCGACTACCT
>DATNKA010001138.1:0-3061 GCA_035603655.1 Candidatus Acidiferrales bacterium
CGGCCCACCTCCTGTGGACCATACTGGGAATAGTCCGGCATTCACGATGCTATTGGTGAAGATGAAGTTGTTCATCGGCGCCGTTGTGGCGAGGTGGTCCCCGATGTAAAGCATTGTGGATGGCGGGAAAGCCGTAACATGAGTGATGGTCACGTCCTGAAGGAGTGGGGCACCCGCACCTACGGAGATTTGTGCCAATGAGCCTGGCCCTAGGAACTTAACGCCGTCGATGTCGTCTATGATCAAATCGTGAATGCTGTAGCGCTCTCCGGCCAACGGGGCGCCGCCGGAATCGGACAGGCCGTTGGCCACCTGCAGCCCGGCTCCCACGTGGGTAATGAAGGTATTGCGGAGTGTCACATCCGTCACCTGGCAAAGAGGGCATTGGTTGTTCTGGTCCTTTGGCGTCAGCAGGATGGCAAAGCCCACCTGGCCGCCCCCCCAGGAGTTTTCCATAATGTTGCCGTCGATCAAAACCCGCTGCGCGTTTTTCAATTCCAGAAGGTTCTTGACAACAAACGGAGCCCCGTTTGCTCCACCCACGTATCCGGGTTGCCCTTTCCTCCAGGTCAGAGGCTTGAAAAGGTGATTCTGGCGAATCTCAATATCGGCCGGCGTCATCGTTGCTTCGTCTCCGCCGAATAAGACGTTCTCCCCTGAAGCCTCAAGAAAATTGTCCACGATCTTGTAGGGTCCCATCGGATTATTACCCAGTCCGCCGATTATGGCCTGAGCATCTTCGCAAGATTTTCTCGCCGCGGTGCAGTGAAAATCCGTAAAGAATGAATCCACGATCGCTATGTAGGCGCTTCCCCCGAGCTCGACACCGCGATTGGTATCGTCGTGTACGGTGCCGTGCATCCAAACTCGATCAAACACAATATGATTCATGGTGCCTTTTGATTCCACGGCGGCAAGACTGTAGACGAGCGGGGCACTCTGCAGCCGCGTGATTTCCAGACCGAGGAGCCGATAGTGGTTAGCGCCCGGGGCAAACTCAATCGGACCCGCTGCATTCATTGATTTCATTACCACCTTGGCCAGAACGTTGTTCGTGGAAGCGCATTTAAAAGCGGGGCGGCCAGGCAGCGAGGAGACTCCCGCGTAGCAGGGCGTAAGGCGGCTGCCTTCCGCAGGAAGGACGGAATCGGCGGCGCTGGTGCGGACAATGATCCAATGATTGTCATCGCAGCTCTTAGCCGGGAAGATGAATCGTCCGGTAAAGGTGGCACCCTCTTGCAGTTGAATCGTATCGCCACAGGTGGCACTGTTCAAAGCCGATTGCAGGTTATCGCCGGCGTTGAGGCTGATGACCGCTCCCGGCGCTGGCGTATCGGACATCGCACTCGGCACGGTGACTCTCGGCAATTCCGCCGGCCCATCGTAGTTCTGTGCCACGCAGCACAATGCGGTCATCAGTACGGTCGCCGGAAGGATTATCGAAATGAGCACGCGCTCCTGGAGTCCCGCGAAAGATCGGGAACGAAAATTGGCAAGATAACTTTGCGCTTGAATCCTAGCCACTATGTCAGTCATTCGGGAGACCTCGGCGTCACAGAATTAGGACGAGTCGTCCTCACGCTGAATGTATCGAGATCCGTCAAGTCGTCCCAGATGTCAGAAGTTCAGGGGTTATACGGCGGAGTGTCGGAACCAGGCGAGGTCTCGCCACAGAATTGCAAACGGGCTGCGAAATTGGCTTTGGAGTAGATCGAAAGGCGGTTCTAACGGATTTCCACAAGTCCTTTCGCTAGTAATAGGCACAAACGCTGCCCAAAGGCGAGATGGCCTGCAGCTCTGTGAGCAGACGTTGCCCAGAACTTTGAGCATCTCATCCTCGGGCAGGCATACCACCCGCCACCATGATTCCGACCATGAGGTGGCGTGAGCTCATTTTCAGGACGCGGCAATCATGCTGCTACTTGCTGACGTCCTTTAAGGAACGCGAGCAGGTCGGCATTGATCTGGTCCGCGTTGGTTGTGGGCATCCCATGCGGGAAGCCTGGATACACCTTTAGCACGGCGTTCTTCACAATTTTGGCGGACATCAGACCCGCCGCGGCGATGGGCACGATTTGATCATCGTCGCCATGAAGGATGAGGGTTGGCACATCGAACTTCTTAAGGTCCTCCGTAAAATCCGTTTCAGAGAAAGCCTTGATGCAGTCGTAGTGGGCCTTCATTCCTCCCAACATTCCCTGCAACCACCAGTGCTCCCGGATGCCTTCTGAAATCTTGGCGCCGGGCCGGTTGTAGCCGTAGAACGGGAGCGTAATATCCTTGTAAAACTGCGGCCGATTTTGCACAAGTTGGGCTCGCAGCCCGTCGAAGACCGACAAAGGCGCGCCAGCCGGATTCTTGTCCGTTTTCAGCATCAACGGCGGCACGGCACTGATCAGCACAGCCATGCCGACACGTTTTGAGCCATGCCGGCCGATGTAACGGGCAACTTCTCCGCCACCGGTTGAGTGTCCGACATGGATTGCATTCTTCAGGTCAAGCTTTTCTGTGAGAGCCGCAAGATCGTCGGCGTAGGTGTCCATGTCGTTCCCGTCCCATGTCTGGGTGGAACGGCCGTGCCCTCGCCGGTCGTGGGCAATGACTCGAAAACCCTGCTGGCCGAAGAACAACATCTGTCCGTCCCAGTCATCGGCGGTTAGCGGCCATCCGTGACTGAACACTATGGGCTGGCCCTTTCCCCAGTCCTTGTAGTAAATGGCTGTTCCGTCTTTTGTCGTAATGGTTGGCATAAATGCTCTCCTTAAGTTGTGATTTTACAATGCTGCCAACTGCATTTGACAGAGGGCGTTGCGGCGTGAGAGCCAGTCGCTTCCATGCTGCCGAACTGTTGTCCCCCGCTATCGAACTCAACTCGAATCGCGCCAGGTTGCTCTAGGGGCAATTTACTGGAGGTCCAGTCCACAGCAAGCCACACTCATACTTCCCGCAGGCCTGTCTGTAAGCTTTCGGATGACCGACATCCAAGAAATTCGCAGCAGATTCAATCAAAGGGCACAATAGAGCGTTCGTGCTCGTAGTCCGGCGGCCTCACAGTAACACT
>DATNKA010001139.1:0-9554 GCA_035603655.1 Candidatus Acidiferrales bacterium
CAATTCCGCTTCCGTCCGTATACACGTTCGCGACGATTGTCTGTTTATTGTCCACGGCCGTTCACCGGCGTTGGGGCACGCTACTTCCTACCCTGCTTTCCAATAGTGGTCGGATCGGCCCAAGCGTTACAAATCACACGGAAAATCGTTGCGATGAGAACCGACCTCAGATCCTTTGCTTCTTCCACTTTCCTCCTTTGAACAGAACCGCGCTCACCACCGCCATGGAGCTCTCGGCGATTGCGATCGCCGCGAACGCCCCGTTCGAGTGCATGCGCTGCGGAATCGCGAGCCAGTACGCCAGCGGTATCTCGAATAACCAAAATCCAAAAAAATTAACGATGGTTGGAGTAATCGTGTCCCCGGCGCCATTGAAGGCCTGCATCATCACCATGAAATAGGCGTATCCAAGGTTGCCGTAACTCACGATGCGGAGACAGGACGCGCCCAGTGGCACCACGGCCGGGTCCTGGGTGAACAAGCGGACAATGGGCTCGGAGAAAAATATGAAGACCAGGCCAACGGCGCCGAGAAAAATCACATTGTAAAATCCCGTGCGCCACACCGCTTTTTCGGCGCGGTCGGGATGGCCCGCCCCCAAATTCTGACCCACCAGCGTGGCGGCAGCATTGCTCAATCCCCACGATGGGAGAATTACAAAAATTACGATACGAATAGCAATCGTGTATCCGGCGAGGGCGGCGGCGCCGAAGAAGCTTACGATGCGAACCAAGCCGATCCAACTGGTGTGGGCGATGGCGAACTGCAGAACGCCAGTCAGCGAAACCCGCACCAGACGCAACAGCACATCAAAATTTAAACGTACCTGGCTTCTAAGGATGCGAAGCCGCTCGGTCCCGCGCATTAGGCGATAGAACTGGTAGAGGACTCCGATGCTGCGTCCGATGAGCGTAGCTAAAGCCGCGCCGGTAACGCCGAGGCGAGGAAACGGTCCCCATCCAAAAATCAGGCAGGGATCGAGCACGAGATTGATGACATTTGATACCCAGAGCAGGCGCATAGCGATGGCCGCATCTCCGGCGCCGCGAAAAATTGCATTGTTGAGAAACAGCAGCAGCACGGCGAAACTTCCACCTAGACAAATTCTGGTGTAGCCGCTGCCGGTCGCAACGATCTGGGGGGAAGCCCCCATTAAGCGCAGCAGGTTCGGCGCGTAAAAGAAGCACGGTACTCCAACCGCCAGGGAGACAAACAGGCCGAGAGCGATCGCCTGCACGCCCGCAACCGCCGCGCCTTCCGGATCTTTTTCGCCGATGCGCCGCGCAACCATAGCGGTCGTTGACAGGCTCAACCCCATGGCTACGGAGAACACCAGAGTGAGCATCGACTCGGTCAGACCCACTGTGGCTACGGCATTCGCGCCCAACCTGCCTACCCAAAAAACGTCCACCACGCCGAAAAGAGACTCCAAGACCATCTCCAAAACCATGGGGACGGCCAGCAGCAAAATCGCACGATTGAGGCTGCCCGTGGTGTAGTCCTGATGCGACCCGCGCACGGCTTCCGCCAGCGAGGCCCACAATGTGTGCCGCTGCTCGCCAGCGGCGGTGGTTTGCATAATTTCCTCGAACTCTCCGGCGCCGCTCGGGCAAAAATAAGCTGAAAGCGCCGACTCACTTGAGAAAAAAGAGAGGTCCGCTCCGGCGGACTCAAAGGGATGGCGAACTACCGAGGGTTAAACATTGTCACTTCCTTGATGGGAATCGGCGGACCGATTCTGCGACACATCCAGCGAGCCACTAAATCTCAAGAATTTTATCGCGAAGCAGCGACAGTCGGCAAATGCGATTTGTCATCCGCCGGTCACTTCTTGGGAAACAGCGTCACCCTCGCGGTCACCGCTAAATTCTTCACCATACCGCCCAAGACCACAGGTCCGAGCGGTGTCTCCACGAGGCCGCGGCCATCGGCTCGAGGATCATACGTGTTCTGGTTGAGTGTTTCCCAACGGTTTCCGTGCAAGTCATAGTCGAAGGTGACGGTGGAAACCTCCGCCGCGGCGCCGTCATACGAAGCGCCTTTGTAATCATGAGGAGTGGTAGTGCCGCCAGAGAAATAAATTCGGTGATCCCGGTCAGCGCCGCCCCCGGCGATACCAAACCGCGCTGTGCCGGGATGAGCCGGCAGCTTGCTCCATTCAATCTTTGCAGGATCTTTGTGGTCGATCTTGCCTAGCCAGCACTCGTCAGAAGGCACGTAACGCGGGCCGCCCGCCGGCCCCGGTTTCGCGCCATCTACAACAACAATGGCTTCGTCAGCCACGCCTCCGGCCATACCGAAGGCGGGGGTGCCGGGAAACGGCGTAGCCTGAGTCCACGCGTCTTTTTCGACGTCGTAAATTTGAACATTGTTCACCGGGCCGCCAGTCGACCGGCCACCGATCAAATAAACGAAATGATCATGGGTCACGCCAGTGACCGCGCTATCAACCGGAACCGGTATGTCTTTGCCGCGGGACCAGCGGCGGGCGCCCGGTTCATAGACATTTACGTCGGGAACGGTTAGCTCCAGCCCCTGGTTATCCACGACATAGCCACCCATGAGGACGACCAATCCCTTGGCTCCATCGGCGGCTGCGTTCAAACGCCCTACGGGACCGGGAATGGAGCGTCCTTTGCTCCACTTTCCCGTGTGCGTCATGGTCATTATGTACATCTGATTCGTAACGTCATCCCAGTTTTTCTTAGGGCCGACTCCCATCAGGGAAAAAAGTTCGAAGCCGCCCTTGAGGCTGGCGACTGCATTATTCGAGACTGCGGCAGGCATAGACGGGAACTTTGGATCGTCCTGCCCCCACGAGATCGCGGCCGAAAATACGAGCAGGTAAAAGGCGGAAAGTTTTTTCATTGCAGAGATATTACCTCACAATCATCCCTGACGTTTCGCTGCCAAATCCGGGCTCAGAACCATGTCCGGCGATGGTAGTCGAGGCAGGCATCACCGCATGCCGCTTCTAGAACTCGGGCTCCGCGGCGGGGGCGGAGCGTCTGCAGGGCCGCAATGGCAAGCACCCTTCGCCACAGAATACGCCGGTGGATCACCAGCACGAATCCTGCAAACAGCAAAGTTCCGAAAACATAGATGGGATTTCGGATTTTCGAATAAATCCCGTGCGTCACCAGCCGGTGAGCCTCGGCTCACATGGAGAAGGATCTGCCGAGGTGATCGCGAGAGACCGCAATCCCGCTTGAGCCGACCGCGACCAATCCCTTGGCCATGGTGCGCTGCAAATCCCATGGGCCAGGAATCGGAAACCCGAACCAAAGCAGAGGGCAAATCACAGACATTTGCACTACTTAATAAAGATAGAATCTTCGGCCTTCCCTGCCTATATTCCTTGTCGAAGGCTTATTTGATCAAACCTTGGCGCGCGGCGTGGATGAAGTCCGTATAAGCCGGAGTGCCGCCCGCGGCGCGCATCAGGCTGGCAATCTGTCCACGATGGTATGCCGAGTGAATCACGACGTGGTTCAATATGTCTTGTACGGCGCTGGTCCAGGGTTCACCTTTACTGTTTTTGTAAGAGACCTTGTGCGAGAGTCTCGCGGGCGAAAGCTGGGCGAAATATCCATGCCAGAACCCGGCCAGTTCGGCCATCTGTGCGCTGCAATGATCCAAGGTGAGGTTAGGCCAGACGGGCAGGCTTTGAGGCTGCTGTCTGAGGCGCTCCAGCCACAAACGCTCGGCTGAGAGAATGTGCGCCAGAACTTTCAGGGGCTGCGCGGCGGCGAATCCTGCTCCGCCGGCCTTTATCACGGCCAGCACTTCGCCGTTAGCCCAGGCGTCGTAGGCAAATTGACGGCGCAGATTTTCAAGCAGATCCACGATTCGGTAACTCCAAAGTCGAACAGCTGGAAACGATGTGGGGAGCGCGGGACGATCTTTCAGCAAATCACAATGTAGTGGGTGAGTGCGCGATCTGCAACTTCGGTTTTAACTGTCCTTTCACAATTCTCGGTTAGACTCACCAGTGAGATATTCTGAGTTATCGCCAATCGCATGTTGCGCGAGTTTGAAATGCCGCTCACAATGCCACGCAAGTCTGCCTCATCACGACTCATGCCGGAACAGTTGGGTGCAGGCGCTCAGCACAATCCGGAGATTGCAAAGAAAGCGGCGAAAAAGGGTCCCGCATCGCTTGACGATCTCGCCCGGACAGCACTCAAAGCGTTCCTGATCGCGCGCGACGCTGCCTCCAATGTGCCTGATCTGTTCACCCAGTCCTCGCGCATGGCGTTCCTGGCCATCAAGGAGTGCGAGCAGGAATTGGACGTGATCGAGCGCTACATTGATGAGCGGACACCCGCAGCCATCACTCGAGTGAATGAGGCGCGGGCGCGCCAGTTATTGACCAGCCTGAAATGTACAACCGATCTGGAACGCATCGGCGACTTGGTGATGAGCATGGCCATGCGAGTACAGGCGCGCACCGGCAAGATGGCAGCTTCTGACGTACGCCAGTTGGTTGAGATGTCAGCGATCCTGCGCGAAATGCTTGATCTGGTTTATCGCGGATTCGTCGATCTGGACCTGGAGCGCGCCCGCAAGGTTCTGCAAATGGACAAAGACATCGACCGCGTCTGTCATGGTCTGTTCCAGAAGCATCTCACCGAGCACGCCGCGCAGAGTAATCCCTTAAGCTTTGAAGTGCTCCTCATGGCGCAGGCTTTAGAACGTGCTGGGGATCACACGACTAATCTCGCTGAGGACCTTTACAGCTTGATTGAGGGCCGCAGTCTGCGGCATGCTCCCAAGAAGCGCGCCGCAACATAGGACCAGTGCCACCCCTAAAATTCATCATTCGTTAACACACTGGAAACATCCTTGCAACATTTCCAAAATACATTCAGAAGGAAACCAGACAAGTAATGGTGTCTGGACGATTGACCAGCCAACATAGCCAACGATGCACCTTCCCATGGGAACTCACGAACCGCGAGGCGATTCGGGCACTGCAGGTGTGTCTCGCTCGCTCGTCTTCGTCGTCGAAGATGAGGAAGACATTGCCCGCCTGATCTCGCATAACCTGCAGGCCGCCGGCTTCGACGTGCAGAGCTTCGTCAGTGGCGCGTCGGTGGTTTCCGAAGCTTTGCGAGAAACGCCGTCGCTTTTTCTTCTCGACGTCATGTTGCCGGGGGCGGATGGCTTTGAGATCTGCCGGCAGATTCGCCAGACTGCAACTCTTTCTGCCACACCCATCATTTTTCTTACCGCAAAAACCGCCGAAGCCGACCGCGTGAAGGGACTCGAACTGGGCGGGGACGACTACATCACAAAGCCGTTCAGCCCACGGGAATTAGTGGCCAGGGTCCGCAGTGTGCTGAGAGGAGTGCGCCAACCGCCGGTGCTGCCAGAAGTGCTGCGGGTGGGCGACCTCGAAATCGACGCATCATCGATGACCGTGCAAGTGGAGGGAAGGACAATTCTTACCACGGTGCGCGAGTTCCGTTTGCTGGAATATCTCGCGACTCACCTCGGCCGCGTGCTTACACGCGATCAATTGCTTGATGCCGTGTGGAAAGAGACTCCCTTTGTGACGCCTCGCTCAATCGATGTCTACGTCCGGCGGCTGCGAGAAAAAATAGAGATCGATCCTCGCCACCCGCGCTACTTAAAAACGTTGCGCGGCATCGGCTACCGTTTCGAATCTCCGAAGTAGATACTTCGAATTAGAATCGTTTTTTAGCCTCGCCTTCACAATGTTTATTGCTGCGTTTCTAGCCCCCTTCCATGCTGTCCTCCACTTTGATTTATCCTGTCGTCTACTCGCAGCTTTACTAGTTATCTATGACCCGGCCCAAGCCACTGTGGAAAGCGGACAATCAAAAGGATCGCCTCTCTGAACTGGCGGCGCAGTCGGATGATTCCGCGAAGGACAATTCTCTGCGCCGGGATGTGCGCTCGCTCGGCGCGTTGCTGGGGCGCGTGTTGGTGGAGCAGGTAGGCCCGGAGTTATTTAACACTGTCGAAGAGTTGCGGCGCCTGACGATTCGGCATCGCGAGCGAGTGGCGCACAGTCCCTCTGCCGCGCCTGGCGGCGAACTGATGGCCAGAGCCCAGGCAATGATTTCACGAATGGATTTGGACCGCGCGTATCAGGTCACAAAAGCATTCGCAATTTATTTCGAGCTGGCAAATCTGGCAGAGACCAACCATCGCAAACGGCGACGCCGCGCCCGCCAATTGGACCGGCAATCCGCCCCCCTGCCGGGATCGTTTCACGGCACGGTGCGGCGCATGAAGCAAGCCGGGATTTCCGCGGAGACGGCGCTGGCGGCTCTTCCGCGGATCATGGTTACTCCCGTATTCACAGCCCATCCCACCGAGGTAGCGCGGCAAACGGTGCTGCTGAAGCGTCGCCGCATCGCCGAACAACTGGAGCGGCTGGATCGTCTTCCCCTCACCGTGGACGAAGCCTTGCGTTGCGAACAGATCATTCATGCTGAAATTTCTGCGCTCTGGCAAACTGACGAGGTTCGTCAGACCAAACCCACGGTGGACGACGAGATTCGCATGGGACTGCGCTATTTTCGGCTTTCGCTGTTCGAAACCCTGCCCCGAATTTATAGCGCGGTCGCGGAATCGATTCGCGATGTGTACGGCAAGGTTGTGGAAGAGTCAGAGTTACCGACGCTGGTCAGCTTCGGATCGTGGATCGGCGGCGATCGCGATGGCAATCCGCTGGTGAAGCCAGAATGCGTGAAAGATGCCCTGGAACTGGCGCGGGCCGTGATTCTCCGCGAGTACATCCGCGGCGTCGAATTCTTGAGTGATTGCCTGAGTTCATCCTCGCGCCAGGCGCGCGCGTCGGAGGAAATTCTTTTGCAGCTTGCGCAATATGAGCGCTCGATGCCCGGCGCGAAGATGCTCTGGGGCCTGGAAAACAGCGTAGAACATTATCGGCGCTTTCTGTCCTACGTGGTTCATCGCCTGCAGCGCAGCCTCGAAGGCTTGGGCACCAGGGGTGCGTATGAGGAGGCAGGGGAATTTGAATCCGATCTGGTTCTTCTGCGAAACAGCTTGATGTCAAATCGAGGACAGAGACTGGCGGAGGCCTTTGTCGATCCACTGTTGCGCCAACTCCGGACATTCGGCTTTCATTTGCAGGTTCTCGATATTCGACAGCACGCGCGGGTTCACGCCGAAGTTCTGCGGGAAATTAATACGATGAAAATCGACGCAAGAAAGAACGAAACCAGAAATTCGGAGGTAAGAAAGAGAAAAGTGAGAAAGGCTGAACTACGGGAGACCGGCCCGGCCTTGGCGGCAAATGCTGCCATGCCCGAAAGCGCCGAGGTGGGATCTCCTCAGACCCGCGAATTAATCGAGACCTTCCACACCATCCGGCAACTCAAGCAAACTTATCCCGCCCAATCTATCCGTCAGTACATTATTAGCGGGGCGGAGGCCGAGGACGACGTTCTGAATGTGGTCCGTCTGGTGAAAGCTTGCGGAGTAAGTCTGGCAAGCTCTAATGAAGATCCAGGACTGATGCCGGTGCCGCTCTTCGAGGCGATTCATTCTTTGCGCGCCGCCGGCGAGGTGATGCGCCGTCTGTGGCAGCATCCGGAGTATCAACCCCTGCTCAGTTCCTGGGACCGGTGGCAAGAGGTAATGCTGGGCTATTCCGATTCCAACAAAGACGGCGGAATGCTGACCAGCACGTGGGAGTTGTACAAAGCGCATCGCGATCTGCATCGAGTCGCGGACGAATGCGGAGTAAAACTGCGGCTCTTTCACGGGCGCGGAGGCACGGTGGGGCGCGGCGGCGGGCCGACACATTCCGCCATCCTGGCGCAGCCGGAAGGATGTTTTTCCGGGCGCATACGCATCACCGAGCAGGGAGAAGTTCTCAACTGGAAGTATGCCGATGCGGTGCTGGCGGAATGGAATCTGGAACTGATGATTGCCGCCAGTCTGGAAGCGCTCACTCGTCCCCAGCAGCAACCAAAAGATCAAGCGCGCTGGGAAGAAGCGATGGAGGAAATGTCGCAGGAAGCCTTCAGCGTTTATCGGCGCGATATTGCGGAGAATGCCGACGTGCTGGAGTATTTCGAGCAGGCAACGCCCGTCCAGGAATTGGATGCGGCCCGCATCGGCTCACGGCCATCACGCCGGGCCAAGGGCCGGCGGCTCGAAGATCTGCGCGCTATTCCATGGGTGTTTGGCTGGATGCAGAGCCGTCACGCCGTTCCAGCATGGTACGGAGTAGGGCACGGGCTGCAGAGTTTTGCAAAAAAGGGAAGAAGCCACGAGCGCTTGCTGCGTGAAATGTTGAAACATTTCTCTCTGTTTGCGGATCTGGTACGCAACGTCGAACTCGGGATGGCTAAGGCCGATCTCCACATTGCCCGTGTTTATTCGGGATTGGTACGGAACGAGGCGCTGCGCACACGCGTCTTCACAATGCTGGAAGGTGAGTTTATGCAGTCGAAGCGAGTGATCTTGAGCGTCTCTGGTCAGCGCGAGTTGCTGGCCCGTAATCGCGTACTGGCGCGCTCAGTTCATCTCCGCAATCCCTATGTGGATCCCATGAGCCTGATCCAGGTCGAACTTTTGCGCCGTAAACAGCAGGGCCAAGACCGGGCAAAGCTTGAGTATCCCCTGGGTGCGACCATCAACGGCATCGCGGCTGGGCTGCACAATACTGGGTAAACTCAAATGCCGGCAAACTCAAGAGGCCCCCGAAGCATTTGGGAGCTAACTATGCGGCTGGAAGCCCGTCTGTAGTATGTTGTTAACCGGCCATTGCCATTCTCGCTCCAATTCCGACAGATCCACAAAAGAGGCGCTATGTCTATTTCCAGAGTCATTCTGTGTCTGTTCCTGATTTTGCCCCTGCTTCTGCTCGGGCAAAACCCCGCTCCACCTACGGCCGCCAACGCCGCTGTTACAGCTGACCAGGCCAAAGTTCCCAAGCTCGATCACTTCGACCCGGACCTGGTCGACAGGACGCTGAATCCTTGCGACGACTTCTACAAGTACGCCTGCAATAAATGGATTGCCGCCAATCCCATTCCGGCCGATCAGGTCTACTGGAGCACTGGCGGCGGTCTGGAAATGTGGAACGACAACGTACTGCGAGAGACGTTGCAAGCGGCGAGCAAGAATGATTCCACACGCAGCGCCGTGCAGCAGAAAATCGGCGATTACTGGGCCGCCTGCATGGACGAGAGTGGCATCGAAGCGGCCGGCATGAAGCCTCTGCAGCCGGAATTGGACCGAATCGCCGGGCTGAAGTCCAAGAAAGAAATCACTCTGGAAATTGCCCATCTACACCACGCGTTCCCGGGCGCATGGGAGGGATCCGATAATCAAACGAACGCCCCCTTTTTCGGTTTCAGCGGCGGGCAGGACTATGACGACGCATCCAAGGTGGTTGCTCAAATCGACCAGGGCGGCTTGAGCCTTCCCAATCGCGACTACTACATCAGCACTGATGAGAAGTCGGTGGAGACGCTTAAGAAATATCGCGTCCACGTGCAGAAGATGCTGGTGCTGGCGGGAGAGCCGGAAGGGCAAGCCAGCGACGA
>DATNKA010001140.1:0-2592 GCA_035603655.1 Candidatus Acidiferrales bacterium
CTCGAGGAGTTAGCGTTTCAGATGATTAAGTGGGACTGATGCGTTGCCGTTCATTTCTGGAGTCGAGAAAATGTGTAGACCGTCCTTCGGGTTCAGCGCCGGATTCCCGACAACCTTGTGTCGCAATCTCATGTCTAAAACGCAGGAGGAGAAACTTCATGGCAGCAAAAAAGAAGGGCTCGCGAAAATCGGGCGGGCGCAAGTACGGGCAAGCCGCGAGCAAGAGCGTAAAGAATGCCATGCACCGGGAGAAAAAGGGTACTCTGAAATCCGGTCGAGGGGGGAAGGGGGGCACCGTGAAGAGCCGCAAGCAGGCCATCGCCATCGGCCTCTCCGAAGCTCGCAAAAAAGGTGCCAAAGTTCCAAAGAGAAAGGAAGCCGCCTAAGGGCTCTCTGAGGGGCCAACTTTTGAAGGGCGCGGCCTAGAGTCGCGCCCCTAAAGCTTCGCGTTCCTGCCCGCCTGCCTCACTCCCGCGCGCAACCCTCGCGCGATTGTTTGCCGGTAGCCAGAGTCATTAAGCGCATTCATGACCGCAGCCGCAGTCCCCCCGGGCGTAGCCGCCTCCTGTAATAATTCCTCTAACGACGAAGTACCCTCCCGGCATGCCGCAATCCCATCAGCCAGAGCGTGAGCAGCGGCTAATCGTGCGCTCTTGCGGTCGAGACCTAGCCTCTCAGCCGCGTCCACCAGTGTCGCTAGCGCGTGATACCCATGACTGCTTGAAAAGGTGACGGTGAAGGCATCGAACTGTTTCTCAGGAATTTGCACTACCTTACCGACCAGAGCAAAGAAAGTGCTCACTTCTGTGCGCGCATCGCTGGAGAAACCTCGGTCGAAGGTGATCGCCGTCAGTCCGTACCCGCTGCGACAAACCGGGCTTGGCATGGCTCGTGCCCACCTTACCGGCGGCCCCAAGTTCGCCCGGAGGTTCGAGAGAGGGAAACCTGCGGCCAGGCTCACCCCGGTCAGCGGTCGACGGATTGGGTGCTTGGCTATTTCCCTCAGCAGTTCACAGACAGATTCTGGCCGTACGGCGATAATCAGCAAGCGCGCTGAATCCACGCCGCGACGAAGATCCGGTTCAACGATGACTCCGTATTGCCGCTTCAGTGTTTTCAGTTTTCCAGAATTCCGGTCATGCACCACGATGGACTTTCGATAACTCGCCAGCCGCAATCCGGCCACCAGCGCGCTGGTGATGCGTCCGCCCCCAAGAAAGACAATCGCGCTCATGCGAGATCCAAGCAGGCATCATCGGCCGCGTTCAGTAGTACTTCAACGTCGGCCTCCGTGTGTGCCGTAGAGATAATCCAGTGCAGGCCGTTAGACGGTGTCATATAGATCCCGCGATCAAGAAGCCGCTGCACGAAGCGGGAATAGAGTTTCGTATCCACGTACTTGCAGTAGTCGCGGCAATCATGGATTGCATCCTGGTCAGTGAAGTAAATCTGGAACATCGGCCCGAATCCTTGCACGATCGCCTTCCGCTTGTGCCTCCGAAATACCCCCCGCAGGCCGGCGATGGCGGCGTTGCCAACCGCGTGAAGTTTGCTGTAAGCACTTTCGGCGCAGAGCATCTCCAGATTGGCCGCTACTACCTTCATGGTCAGGCGATGTCCATTAAAGGTTCCATAGTGCAGAACCATCTTTTCGCTCCACTGCATACGCTCCAGGATCAAATGAGACCCAGCCACAGCGCCCACCGGAAATCCCGCGCCCAGCGCCTTGCCGAAAGTGCTGATGTCAGGCTTGACGCCGTAATATTCCTGGCATCCGCCGGGGGCATAGCGAAAGCCGGTGACCACTTCGTCAAGAATCAGAAGCGCGCCCCATTCCTTGGTGAGTTCGCGCAACCGCCGCAAATATCCCTCGCGCGGAGGAATGCAACCCATGTTGGCCATGATAGGTTCGGTGATCACCGCGGCCAGTTCATGCCCGTGCTGCTTGAGTACGCGCTCTAGCGCGGCCACGTCATTCCAGGGCGCCAATACCACGTCGTCAAAAGTAGAAGGCGGAATACCTTCGGAATCCGGAATCCGCGCCGGATTGTTCACCGGCCCTAACTGTTCCGGCGGATGGCTGTGCGCGTTCAGCAGATAGGGATCGTACCAGCCGTGATAGTGACCTTCGAATTTCAAGAACTTATGGCGTCCGGTATGGGCGCGGGCCAGACGCAAGGCGAGCATGGTGGCTTCGCTGCCCGTGTTGGTAAAGCGCACGAGCTCGGCCGATGGCACCATGCGACGCAGGCGTTCTGCGGCGTCGATTTCCACCGAAGTGGCAGCCGCGAAGTGGGAACCTTCCGCCATGGCTCCGCAAACCGTCTTTACTAAAGTGGGATGAGCATGTCCATGGATCAGCGCGCCAAACGACATCATGAAATCAACATATTCATTGCCGTCAATATCCCATACGCGCGATCCTTTGCCGCGTTCCAGCAGGATGGGTCCAGAGGTGTACACCGCGGCCCCGCGCGAAGGCGAATTCACGCCCTCCACCAGCGATTGGTGTGCACGTTCAAACCATTCTGCGGATCGTGTCCGGCTTCTTGTTTCGGTCATGTGCATCGAATTTGTTTTACCCTGACCCCG
>DATNKA010001141.1:0-4722 GCA_035603655.1 Candidatus Acidiferrales bacterium
ACCGGTGGGTTCGACCCCCACTCGCTTCCGCCATTTTTCAATCAGCTAGCGCCGTCGATCAGTTACGCGATCAGTTAACGCCAAACCCGGAGCTTCAGGCCTCAGCCTTGGAGCCAATCATGGCGGCTGGCATCGGTGAGCGCCATCATGCCGAAACTCGGTCGGGGGGCGGCGGAAGCGATATTTACGGGCCGGCGCGCTTCTGCGGAGAAGACAGTTTGGCGGCGCGTAAGATGCGGGGTACGGTCTCATGGCTGAGGTCGAGGTTCTCTTCGCCGTGAAGTTTTTCCGTCAGATGAGAATCGTCGGAGCCCCGATAGCGGCGTTTCAGCCGCTGCATTCTCAATCACCTTCACCCGTCGGAACTCTTTCTGACTCGTCGTCGCCATCCTCGGAGGGTGACAGAGTCTCGTTGTAGTTGTGGGGGTGGCATTATCTTGGAGCACTTACACCCTGTCGACCGCTTGACAACCCCAGTGTTCGCGAACATAATCGTTCGGAAAACTCGCCATCGATTGCGAGTTAGTTATGTGCTGCCAGCCATCGACCACACCGGTCAGCTAACGAGGCATAATATGCCACAGCGTCACTCTCCCAGCATTTCAAGGATTTTAATTCCCAACATGCAATGGATTGACAGACGCCCATCCATCGCCGCGCTTCTCGGGACACTTCTTCTGCTGTTGCTGTGTGCAGTTGGGATGTCTGCCCAAAGTCGTGAGCCTTATCCCAACGCGATAACAGACAGGTTGATTCACCTAAAAACACCGATGTCTCCGCCCGCGGTAAATTCACCTTTCACCGATCCTGATTTTGGTTCAACGATGGTTCGCGTAACCGATCGAACTTCTGACTTCCTTTATCGTGGTGGGTACGTGCGCACGGAAGGAAGTGGAGCTTCCAACATGTGGAGCGCAGATACAACCAAGTTTTACGTCATTGGTGAGGGTGGGGTGGCTCTCGCTTATAGCTTTAATCCGTTAACTATGAATATCGGGTCCCTACCAAACGCAACTCCGGGTCAAGCTCTGCACGTACCCCTTCGGGCCGGAGCCTCGTTCAGTTTTACAGATTCTGATGTTATATATGGGACGACTGATGCTAGCCCTCTGAAGATCAGCAGTTATAGCTTTTCCACTGGCGTGACTTCCACAGTTGTGGACACCACGACTTGCGGGGCACAGCCGCCCATATTGCCTGGTCCCAAAACGCTAAACGATGACGATGTGACTCCTTCACTTGACGATCGTCGAATCTCAATCTCGGAGGGCGGTCCTTCCTTCGGTGCTGCCATGTACGTCATCGTTTATGACAAGAAGTTGGGATGTCGCTGGTATAACACTCAGACGGGGCAAATCGGTGGGCAATGGGGAGCATCGGGAAATGCGACAGTTACGGGTAGTTACCTGATTTCGCATGCGCGCGTGTCCAGAAGCGGCACTTTCGTTACTATTCTTGAGAATCACTCCGCTTGGTACGTGTGGGATGTGGCGACACTGAAGGTTACACACTGCTCCCTTGGTTCCAATCTTGATTGCTCAGGATACACAGCATTGGGCTACAACGATCTCGTTAACAGCCCCGGAACCATTGACGGCATGAATATAGTCAAGCGTCCGCTCAGCGACATAGCTAAGGTCAGCCAGTTAGTTTTGCCCCTCCCGCCGCCGCACTATTGGGGGCAGGATAAACACTTTACCTGGAGCAATGTGGATGTCAACGACAGCGTGCCCGTATGTGCTTCTACTTACTTATATGACGCAGATGGAAGTATCACGCAGCCATTCGAGGGAGAGATATTCTGCATCGAGACCGATGGCGCTGCTTCTACAGTCTGGCGATTTGCTCACAATCGTGCAACTTGGTATCCCAAGTACTTTAATACCCAGCCGCTGGGAAGTATTTCAAGGGATGGCCGCTTCTTCCTGTTCACTTCAGCCTGGGATGAACAGTTAGGTACTGAGAGCAACGGAACACCGCGCTCAGACGCCTGGATTGTAAAACTTAACTGAGTACCTAAGGATGACGGCGTTTCCGATTTGTCTGAGGATTTCATTGTCATCGTCGAATTTGCCTTAGAGCTTTATACCCATTGCCACGCCGATTGACAACTGCCTTCGAATACCTTCGAATGAACTGGAATTCAAGTTGACTGCGGTTGACTCTTTGATCCCACATAATGCAGTTCGCCCGACTGGTTCCGCGCCAAGATTGCATCTCTGAGCCACACTACCACAATTTGCTGTGGTGTCAGGGAGAGTTCAATCGTTCAATCGCCTTCAAACGCCGTTGCCGGCTCTTCATGTGATAGTTCCTTCGCCGGCCTGAATTCAAACGCTTCAATCTCGGTTCCTCCGCTGCCGGTCATAACAGATTCCAAACGGGCCAACCGGTCTTCGATCCTTCCCTTCTCTAACGCTTTCAGAAGAACACTTGCCAGGTAGCCCATCGCATTGGCGAGGCGAGGATCGAGTTGTCCTCGGCGAAGCCGATTGATGGAGTCCGCCAATCCCCAGGGGTCACCCAAAACCGGCCAATGAGGGTCACTTGAAAGTAAGCGTGTGAGCAACGGTGAGCAACCCACCTAGTCAAGCCGCAGAGCCCGTTGTGAAATGTGGCTATGGATCATCAGACGAATGTAGTCACGGCAAAACGACGGACACGGGAAGAGATTCGGCAGATTGTGTCGGAGTTTGCAACGACCACAACCTCTATAGCGAACTTCTGAAGCGCATCAGGGAAAAACGCCGGTTCATGCAGGTGCTTGCAGGTCCGCGCCAAACCGGCAAAACCACACTTGTCCGGCAGGTTATGGAAGCGTCGAAAATATCCTCACCCTACGCCTCCGCCGATGAGCCGACCTTGCGCGATCGCACGTGGCTTGAGCAGCGGTGGGACGTCGCTCGGCTTCAAGCCAGGGAGCGTAAAGCAGCCGCTTCACGTTTTGATCGCTGGTGAACCGGCCAATGTGCGCTCATTTTTCGGTGGGATTAACTCTCTTATCGCACCATTTGTGAGATAGAGCAACCCCACTTTCGCCGGAAGAGACGACGTGTCTGAAACAAGACGATTTTGCCGAAGATTATGTCTCAACCCAACAGGGTGAAGGAGCTCCGCGAATCAACCATATTTTTTGTGAGCCTCACCCTGAACAGAATCTTCGTTTCGCCCGAAGGCTCCGGGTATGGGGCTTGTAGCGTTGCCGGCCTATGCCAAACACGACGCGATTTCTTGCTTCTTCCGCCTGAAGGCGGGTGGGCGCGAATCCCACAATTGAGGTTTTGACCAATTTAAGAATGCCGGACCAGCAGGGAGAGGGAGATTTGACGTCAGCAATGCGGCGTCAACGCAATCGCCATGTTGCTTTGAGTATCTAAGCCACTCCCCTCCGGCGTGCCCACAATAGCCTCAGAATTCGCGTGAGGAGCGTTGCCTCGCAATTTGTCGGCGACTTCGTCGAGCGGTAAAGGCTTGCTAAAATAGTACCCTTGAATCTCGTCACACTGATGTGCCCGCAAGAATGACATTTGCGCTTCGTTTTCGACCCCTTCGGCAATCACCTTGAGATTTAGGCCCTTTGCCATGCTGATGATTGCGGTTGTGATCGCCGCATCATCAGGGTTGACGGCGACATCGCGAATAAACGACCTGTCGATTTTGAGCTTACTGACCCGGAATTGTCTCAAGTAGCTGAAGCTGGAATAGCCGGTTCCAAAGTCGTCAATTGCGAGTGTCAACCCCATTGCCTTTAATTCCTGAAGAACTGAGAACGTCACGTCTGCATTAACTAGCAAGAGGCTTTCTGTGAGTTCCAGTTCTAAATGGTGGGCAGCCAGGCCGGTCTCATGGAGCACTTTTCTGATGAGTTGGCAGAAGCCCTCTTGACGAAACTGGACCGCTGAGACGTTTACGGCGACCTGCACTGGCCGAAGACCTTCATCCTGCCATTTCCGGGCCTGAGAACAGGCTGTCCTGAGTACCCATTCGCCGATTGGCAGAATCATGCCGGTATTCTCAGCAATTCCGATGAATTGATCGGGTGGCACGAGACCTAATTCCGGATGTTGCCATCGGAGGAGTGCCTCCAACCCGGTGATTTTCCCAGTGATAACATCCATCTGCGGTTGGTACACGAGAAAGAGTTCTTGCCGCTCCAGTGCCGGCCGCAGGCCGTTCTCTAGGGTCAATCGCTTCACAGCCTCAGCGTTCATGTCCGCGGTAAAAAACTGAAAGTTGTTCCGTCCACCTTCCTTGGCCCTATACATCGCCGCATCGGCATTTTTGATCAGGGTTTCGCTGTCCTGACCATGCTCTGGGAAAATGCTGACGCCCAGGCTGCAACTGATGCTAAAGGAGCGCCCTTGCAGGACGAATTCGGCAGTCATCGCATCCATAAACCGCTCAACTGCAACTGCAGCGCCGGGAATATCCTTAATATTTGTGAGCACGATTAGGAATTCATCTCCTCCCAGCCGGGCGATTGTGTCCTGCTCACGCGCAACGCTCTTAAGCCGCCCTGCGATTTCTTGCAAAAGGAGATCACCTACCGAGTGCCCGAGGGAGTCGTTAACTATCTTAAAGCGGTCGAGATCAAGGAACAGAAGTGCAACTTTTTGATTCTGCCGCCGAGCAGTGGAAAGTGCCTTGGACAATCGATCGCGCAGAAGAATCCGATTCGGGAGTCCGGTCAGAGCATCATAGTAGGCGAGGGATTGAATTCGT